>JAGQQC010000023.1 GCA_020426395.1 Planctomycetaceae bacterium | reverse complement strand
GAACGTCAAGTCGATGCGGACGAAATACAAGATCTACATCATCGACGAAGTCCACATGCTCACCAAGGAAGCCTTCAATGCGCTGCTGAAAACATTGGAAGAACCTCCTCCCGGCGTGAAGTTTGTCTTCTGCACAACAGAACCTCAAAAACTGCCGGATACGATTCTTTCTCGCTGTCAGCGTTTTGATTTCAGCACGATTGAAACGGAAAATATCAGCGAACGGCTCAAACAGATCGCAACCGCCGAAGGTTTCGAGGTTTCTGAGGAAGCCGTGGAACTCGTCGCTCGGCGAGCGGCAGGCTCAATGCGGGATAGCCAGTCTCTATTTGATCAATTGCTCGCTTTTGGCGGGGAAAAAATCACGGCTGCCGATGTGCATCGGTTGTTGGGAACGGCTGATGACGAGCGATTGACGACGTTGGCAGAAGCCCTCATTAAACGGGAACGGCGAGAGGTGTTGGAGCTATTGGATTCGGCGCTTTCCGCTGGTGTACAGCTCTCGGAATTCGTGGACCAACTTCTGAATTACATGCGGGATCTGATGGTTCTGGCTTCGCATGCGGAAGAAGTGCCCCTCTTGAGTGTTTCCAGTTCATATCGTTCGATGTTAAAGAAACAGGCGAATGAATGGGGGTTGCGGACGGTGATTGCGGGGTTGGAAATTCTCGCAGAAGCGAAAAGCCGAATGTTCCGCGCTTCGCATGCTCGATCGCTCGTGGAACTTGCCCTGGTTCGGATGACGATGCTACAGGATCTCCAGCAGATGGAGACCATTATCAATCTTTTGCAAGGGGGGAAGGTGACCCCGGTCACCATCGGGGAAACAGGGCAGGTTTCCGCCGCCGCTCAAAAAAAAACTGAGGAGCCCCCATTAACCTCGGAGGAACCTCCGTTAGTCGCTTCCGAAGGCCCTGTCGCTCTCATCCAGGAATCGGTACAGGTAGAAGCTCCGAATTCGTCCCCACCCGATGTCGTTCAGATCGAAGAGAGACCTCTGACACCCGTTCAGAATCTACAAGAAGCTGCGGATTTTTCCGTAGTGTCCGAAGAGCCAGAGGAGGAAGAATCTATCACTGAGTTCGGCGAAGGGTCTACTCTAACTGTCGAAAGTGGGAGTGATGAAGTCTCTTACTCAGAGCCGAAGGCGGAATTGTCGCCCGGAAATGAAGAGTCAATATTTACGCAACTTATAGAATCGCCAGAGGTTAAGGGCTTACCACAGTTGAAATCCTTGACAGGCTTAGCAATTTCCGGGCCAAATCGACTGGATTTAATCTATCCTGCGAAGTATGATTTTCTCCGACAGTCGCTTTCACGTCAGGAGACCCTCAACCTGATTCAGAAAACGCTTTCAACCATCACGGGCCGTGAGATTCGGATCGACTTCCAGGCAAAGGAAGTTCCGGAGTCGAACGGGCGTGAAGGAGGAGAATCTCATTCTCCGAAACCGAAAGCGTCCAGTCTGCGGCCCATGCCGGTAGAACCGGATCAGGTGAAAGACGAATTTGTGCAGGCGGCTGTCCAGGTTTTTGGTAGTACGCGCATTAATGTTCAAAAAATGCTGCCTGAATCCTGATTTTTCAACCGTTGATGTAAACCGGTCCGCTGTTTGCAACAGGAGAGAATTCTTCGGTTTGTCTGCCAATCTGGCGCCGTTTTTACAATAGATCGGAAGATCGGACTCTCGTTTTCGAGAAGGAGAAGTCACATGTTCAAAGGCCTGGGAAATATGGCCGGGATGTTCAAGCAGGTTCAGGAAATGCAGAGCCGCATGAAGGAGATGCAGGAAGGACTTGCCAAGCTGCGAGTCTCGGCGACTTCGGGCGGTGACCTGGTGAAGGTCGAAGTGACCGGCGAGATGAAACTGACCTCCGTGGAGATCGATGCTTCTTTAATCGAATCGGGTGATAAAGAAATGATCGAAGACCTGGTTGTCTCCGCAGCCAACCTGGCGATGGAAAAAATGAAAGCGGCCCATCAGGAAGAAATGGCGAAGGTGACGGGAGGAATGGATCTTCCCGGTATGGGCGACGCACTTTCTCAACTCGGTTTGAAATAAACCGGAGAGGAAGAATCGAAAGACATCGGATCATTCTAAAAGAAACACCGTTTGGAAAATTTCTGTCTGGAAAATTATTGTGGCGAAAAGTGTACATCAAGTCGCGCATCCTTATGGACCGGCTGTCAGTCGATTGATTGAACAGTTCGCATCCCTTCCCGGAGTCGGACGTAAATCGGCGGAACGACTTGCGTATCACATGATTTCCTGCCCGAAGCGGGAAGCACTCGAGTTAGCAACCGCCATTCAGAATGTGAAAGAACAAATCAGGCCTTGCCGACAATGTTTTAATCTGACCGATCAAGAATTGTGCGATATTTGTCGCGATCCTCGTCGTCAACAAGAGCTGGTCTGCGTGGTGGAACAACCTAAAGATGTGCTTGCGCTCGAAGGCGCGACCATCTTCAACGGAACTTATCACGTTTTGCAGGGACGAATTTCTCCTCTGGAAGGAATCGGACCGGAGAATTTGACCATCAACCAACTGATCAAGCGAATTCGACAGCAGGGAATCAAAGAAATTGTCATGGCGACCAATCCCACCGTAGAGGGGGATGGAACTGCTTTGTTTATCTCCAACTTGCTCGAACCAGAAGATGTTAAGGTAACCCGGCTTGCACGGGGGATCGCATCAGGTTCTGTCCTGGAATTTGCAAATAAGGAAATGTTGGCAGATGCCCTCCGTGGGCGTCAGGATTTTTCATTCTGATTTTCCTGGAAGGAACTTATCCGGAATCGATACAACCCGTTTTTCCTACGCTGAGAACGTTATTAAACCACACTTATTCTTCATTGAGACCGTAAAATCAAAGGCCCGCGTCCCATAATTTAGAACCCCTCTTGAAGCTTGGTCCTGTTTTTGTCGCAACCTAAATGACCGAGCCTGTCCTCAATTGAAACAACTTTCATCTCCTCCCTGTGATCTTTTTCTTTTATTGGTTTCTATTTCGAGTTAGTAGAGCACGATGCATCTGAGTCATTCACAACAGATGAAGCTGGGCCAGACACAGGTTTTGGCCCCGCGCATGATCCAGTCGATGGAGATTCTGCAGTTGCCGCTTATGGCATTGCAGGAACGTATCGAACAGGAACTGGAGGAGAACGTCGTTTTGGAGCAGGTACAGGAAAATCCTGAAAACCGCTCGGATACAGAAGTCGAAGTCGAGTGGGAAAAAGCTCAGGATAATGAGCACGATACCGAGCTACTGGCTGAACGTGAGTTACTGGTTGATAACGACCATAACAACGAAGCCGACTTTGAACGCCTGCTTGAAATGTCCCAGGAGTGGTCCGAAGATAACATTCCTTCCGGGTCACGGGTTTCTTCCAATCGGCTGGACGACATTTCTGATCGTCAACACGATGCGATTGCCAATCTGACCGATCATGGTTATACGCTACAAGAATATTTGCTGGAGCAGTTCTCTTTCTTCGAATGCGATGATGAACTACGTGAGTTCGGAGAATACCTGATTCAAAACCTGAACAAGAATGGCTGGTTGCAAAGTTCACTAGCGGAGATCGCGCAGGTTTACGGGCGAATAATCAGTATGGAACGGGCTGAAGAAGCCCTCCGCATGATTCAGAAACTGGATCCACCCGGTGTCGGCGCGCGAAATGTTAAAGAATGTCTGCTGTTACAACTGACTGATGAGACACCCTATCGGGATGTGCTGGTGACTTTGATTACCGAACATCTGGAAGATATGGGAAAAAACCGGTTGCCGGTTATTACTCGCAAGACCGGTTATTCAATTGAGTTGATCAAAACTGCCGAAGAAGAATTACGAAAGTTGAATCCGTATCCCGGGAGAGGATTTGAAGAAGCAACCGTCCAGCGCGTTACCGCTGACCTGAAAGTGGAACAAGGTGGAGATGGCAAATGGGAAGTTTCGTTGATTGACGAATATATTCCCGAATTGCGTATCAATCCTCGGTACATGCGAATGCTGCAAGACAATCCCGATGCGGAAACGAAAGAGTTCATCCGCAAAAAAGTCGAATCGGCCAAGTGGCTCATCGAGTCGATCGAGCAACGTTACGGCACGATCAAAGCCGTCGCCCAGGCGATTATCGATCATCAGTCGGAATTCCTGGAAGAGGGGCCGAACGCCATTGTCCCGCTCAAGATGCAACAGATTGCGGATGTGGTCGGTCGCCATGTGACAACAGTGTCCCGTGCTGTCGATGACAAATGGATTCAGACTCCCCGAGGACTGTATCCCCTGAAACGCTTCTTCGGCGGTGGTACGACCACGGCTGACGGGGAAGAAGTTGCCTGGGAAAATATCCGACGTAAACTGAAGGAAGTAATCGACAACGAAGACAAGCAGAATCCACTCAGCGACGATGCCCTGGTCGATGCCCTGTCCAAAGAAGGGCTCACGCTCGCCCGTCGTACCGTGACGAAGTACCGGAAGAAAATGGGAATCCCCTCTTCCCGTGAGCGGCGCGAGTATTAAAGTCTCTATCAGATTGGTGTGAACATCAAATCCGTACCATCGGAAAGAACAGAGACGCCAATCGCCTGAACGACTCCGGAACCGTCTCCTTCTGATTGAGCGCTGACCAACGAGTTCGCGATGTTGTTCGCGTTGACGAGTACTTCGATGTCATTTCCGGTCGTGGTGATCGTTCCGTTTCCATTTGTGGCCAGACTGACGGTGATCGTGTTGCCGAAGATGCTGCTGATGGAGAGAGACTGGCTATTACCTGACGGATCGGAAAAAACAATGCTGATCTTATTGGTGAACAACCCCTGGGTGTCGGTCGCGCGGGCGTCTGTGAACAGGATGTCCGCATTCGTGTTGAGGGAATCCATCGTTAATGTGCCCGCGGTCGCGGGGGTCGCCAGGTTCCACGATCCATAAGTCTGATAGAATGCTTCGAGATCAACGACTTCCTCAATAACGTTATTTCCACCGGAATATCCATACAGTCGCAGTGTGTCGATATCCTCAAAGGTGTGAGTCGTTCCGTTCGACTCGAACGTCGCATACGTTCCCTGTTCCGTGAACCAGTCATCACCCGTTGAATCGAACAGACGGGCAACGTCGTTTCCGCCATTTCCGTCGACATTAATGGTGGTAAAACCGGCTGCATAACTTTCATTGCCGTCTTTGTGAAGGTAGGTGTAATCCGGTTTGACCATGATGATGTCGTTGCCGGTGGAGCCGGTGATGTTGACGGTGTCATTTCCTGAGGTATGGTAGGTATAGGTCCGCTCGAATCCCTGGACTTCCCTTTCATAGCTGCCCTGGGTAAGCGTCGTGTTGGTGGGAGTGATTGTTAACACTTCATCAGCAGAGGAATCATTGAGAACAGCGCGATCGAATCCTCCTTCGGTGGCCTGCACAAGAATGTTGCTGAAGTTACGCACATTCAAATAGGCATACGGAGTTCGCAGGTAAGACCAGCCTGAGCGGCTGATGAAAACGTCGTCATTGGGTGTGTCGGTCAGAATGACGGAATCTTCGCTAAACGGTGTGTTCGCGTACACACGGTCAAAGCTATTGACGGTGAGTGAATAGTCGTCCCCGGTTAATATTGAGCTTTGCTCGTTCATCGTGAGCATTTCGGTATTGAAGGAGAGAGTTAGGTAAGCTCCGTCATCTCCTCCCCCGGTGGCATTCACGGTGATGTCATTAAACCCCAATGCGGCTACCTGATATTCAGTTCCCTGGAGATAGGTCTGATTCAGGTTATAAACGAGGCGTTCATTCTCACTGGAATCGTTGATGGTGACGGTGTCGTTTCCTCCCTGTTGATGATAAGCCGTAATCTTTTCAAAACTGTTCACATTCTGAGTGAAACCATCTCGACTGATACTGGCACTTCCCGCGTTCAACACAACCGTATCATCCGCTACGTCATCGTACAGGTATGCGATGTCGTTTCCCCCTTCGGAACCATTCACCGTGACAGTAGGAAAGTCATCGGCTTGGATGGTTTTTCCATTAAAGAACTCCAGCGTTGTCTGGTCCCGTTTCACGGCTAGTAAATCATCGTCCGCGGAATCGATCATGGTAAGAATGTCGTTCCCACTATTTTCATAACGAGCATAGACGCGGTCGAAATCGTTAGCGACAACAGAGAGAGTTGAATTGGTTAGAGTGGTGGAAGTGGAACTCATGTTGATCGTGTCAACTTCCGTTGTGTCTCTAATATAAGCCCGGTCGTAACCGCTATCGGAGGCATTTGCGGTGATGTCGGAAAAACCATAGACTCGATTCAAATATTGCGAGTTATGCATACTGGATTTGTCGGGAAAGAAATTGAAAGCATCATTTATTTCAGTGTCATTGAAAATAACCGAGTCATTTCCTCCACCGGAATAGACGTGGACGGCTTCGAAGTTATCCGACTGGATCGTGAAGCCGATGCCAGTGAAGAGCATTGATCGACCCGTGAATTGAACGGCGTCATCCGTCGTGTGACAGTAAATGGTCAAAGTATCTGTAATCGTGGAAACGCCTTCTCCACTAAGTAATACGCTATCGTAGTCCGCCAGCAGGTAGTCGTTTACGACACCATCCCAATCGATTTCGATGGAATCGTCATCAATTGTGATGACGACATCATCAGCGGAAGTCGTACCGATACCAACCACATTGGTGCCGATCGTATTTATTGTTCCCGCCAGCAACAGTCGGGTTTCCAGCAACTCTAACTGATCTACAAATTGACGCGAACGATGCCGAGTCAATTGTTGACGGCGTTGTCGAAAGCGGGAACGCAGAAGCTGGACAAAGAACGAAAAGGACATCCGTGTACCTCAAGTAATTCCATATGGAATCGTTCGCGCGCCAAGAGTGATCCATCACTCTTGAATGGGGGCTGATGTTAATATGTGGTAGTTTTACCACTTTTTTCGGGGGCTAAATTTCTTATCACCCGTCCCCTGGGTCAACTTAAAGTTAGATGCTCAAGTTAGATGCTCAACAGGGGTAAAAGATTAACAATCGAGGGTGGAAACCTGATTTGGAAAGGGATTGTCTTCGACACGATTAATGGATTGGTTAACTCGAGCGGCTAATCGTAATTTATTTGATATGAAGATCCGAAAGACTGAATTCCGTAAAGACGATTTTCAGGCAATCTTCAGTTTCATACAAACAGCCGATGCGTCCGTTCTCAAGCTGGCAGAGGACGTTATAACCCAGGTATTCCGGTTCGATTTCACGGGCGGTTAGCCAGTGATGTCCGTTGTCGCGGCTGTAGAAAATCGTGCCGTGTAGTCGCCAGCGACGTGTGTTTGCTGCGCAGTGTAGAAGTAAATCTTCGCCTTCATGTTGATAACGCAGAATGCTCGCCATGCAGTGTGGAGTGACGAATTCCGTGAGGTATGTGTGTGTCGACCAGGTTTCCCCACCATCGGTGCTGCGCGAGAGCTTACGGTAGATTCCGCCATCGTGATCGCGCGAGGTCAGTAAAAGTTTGCCGTTATCCAGTTCCACCAATTGGGCCTCATCGCCGTAACCGAAATCGTTTGGTTCCGGAATGTTTTTCGAAAGTGTCCAGCTTTCGCCACCATCGTCACTATAGACCACCGAGTTTTTCGTAAACCGGTTTTCTTCGCCCAGTGGATAGACCTCATACAATGGAAGAATGATTCTTCCCGAATGTGAGCGGGCTTTCAACTGAATTCCGACTCCGGGGCTACCGATCGAGATGGCGGATTCCCGGCGCATCTGTCGAGTCATGTCGCGAGGTTCAGACCAGGTTTTTCCTTCATCATCGGAATGCATCAAAAAGACGCGGACGTTTTCAGGACCACCGTAACCTGTCTTTGCTTGAACAGTATGGTCTGTCTTACGGGCATGGACTCCGCGCGGGAAGTGGGTATACCGCAGGAGTATGCGTCCCGTATCGAGTACGACCATACAGGGGTCGTTCAGCGAGTCTCCACCTGCTTCGACAACAAGTTCGATTGGTGTCCACGTTTGCCCGTTGTCAGTGCTACGTCTCATAACGAGGTCGTTTTCACTATGGTCGTGTAGGCCAAGTCGACGTTCGGCGACGGCCAACAGTGCGCCGGAATTTGTTTTGACCAGTGACGGGATGCGGTAACCATAGTCTTCTCCGTCGATGGTTTCGTACTCAAAGAGCACGATGGGCTCTTTAGGCCGACTGGCGGTTTCTTCCGCAGGAACAAAAGGAGCCAAGGCAGTGAAAAGTAGCCCTGTAACGAGTGCGAGCCCAAGATTATTCAACATAGGTCTGACCCAGACGAATCGAGTGGTTGATGAGATCTTATTTCAAGATAAGTGTGGCGGCTTTTGTGCTCGAAACGTTCTTGAAAACGTGGTTTTGCGCCGCCAGAAGCCGCTACACGAAAATATGTCACGTTATAAGCAACTATCTTGCATGATAAACCAGGTTGTGACAACCGGCGTCATCTGGTTGTGGGGTTAATTCATCGAGAAAGAATTGGTTTCAGGTTACTTTTTTGAGCCCTGTTTTCACCGCCAGATAATACAGCTGGTTCTTCGCATGGCCCCAGTAGAGCCGCCCGTAATCGAATGTATTTAATTGAAACTGGGGAGCGTATTGCCATTTGAGATTCCAGGTTTCCCGGAACTGGGGTCGCATTCCGTAGACCGATTTCGCATCGGCGTGGACTGTTCCACATGCAAGGACCTGCGGGAGATAATGTACTTTTCGTGCAGCAGGAAAGAGCCGTAGCCACAGATCGTAATCGAGTGCCCAGTGGAGCTCTTCGTTCAAGCCTCCTACTCGCAAATAGAGCTCGCGCCGAAAAAACACCGTTGGTTGCAGGACAAAACTAACTGGATGGAGCAGGATCGTTTTCATATCCTCCAGCGGACGGCTCGGGAACGAGGTGATCACCTTTCCCTGATCATCTACAAGCTTGCCATTTCCGTAGACGATGTCCAGTTCCGGATCAGCATCGAATAATGCGACGACCTGTTTCAACGTATTGCTGGTGGCGTAGTAGTCGTCCGAATTTATCCAGGCGATGATATCCTTCTGAGCAGCAGCAATCCCCGCATTGATGGCAGCGGCCTGCCCACCATCTTTTTCGGAAGTCCAGGTAACCGGCTTGTCGTACTCTTTCAAAAGCTCGACGGAACCATCCGTCGATTTGCCGTCACGCACGATGACTTCAAAGTCATTCAACCCTTGAGCAAAACAGGAATCGAGGCAACGTTTCAAATAACGTCGCTGGTTCAAGCTGGGGATGACAAACGAAACGGAGCTCATATCGTGGGTCAAGCTGAGAGCGTTGTGGGAAATGAGAGTCAGTACAGTGGGTTGTAGCACATTCGCCGGAAGGGCTGCAATTGGTTGCAGGTGTTCGGTTTCCCTGGCAAGAGTCTGAATTCTACTCGACAGATTTGTCTTAAGCAGGATCGGTATGGTACTTTATCAGTTCGAAATTGACCTAACTTTGTGCCCTACAGGATATGTTTTCCCGATGAAATTACCCTCACTGTCAGCATTGCTGGTGACCACCGCGTTCTTTTGCCTGTTTTCTTCCGCACCTGTTTTGGCTCAGGACGATCCCTTCGCGACCCAAATCCGTCCGACTCCAAAACTGACTCCCGAGGAAGAGCAACAAAAACTGAAAGTACCGGACGGATTCGAAATTCAGTTGTTCGCAGCGGATCCGGATATCCATAAGCCCCTCAATATGGCTTTTGATGCCGACGGCCGTTTGTGGATTACGGACACCGTGGAATATCCATTTCCGGTTAAGGAAGGGGAGACCGGTCGAGATTCGATCAAGATTCTGGAAGATACTGATAACGACGGAACCGCCGATAAAATTACAACGTTCGTAGACGGGCTCAATATCCCGATGGGATTGATTCCCTACAAAGATGGAGTCATCGCCTTCAGTATTCCCAACATCTGGTTTTTCCGCGATACAGATGGCGACGGCAAAGCAGACAAAAGTGAGAAATTGTACGGTCCGGTTGGCTACGAACGGGATACCCACGGACTGCATAACAGCTTCCGTCGGCACTTTGATAACTGGATTCATGTGAATCATGGATTTAACAACAATACGACCGTGGCTGGAGCAGATGGCCATGAAGTCAAAATGAATTCAGGAAATACCTACCGTATCAAAATGGATGGTTCCCGTGTCGAACAGTATACCCACGGGCAGGTTAACCCGTTTGGAACAGCGATTGATCCCTTGGGGAATATCTTTACGGCGGACTGCCACAGTAAGCCGGTCTATCAGTTGTTGCGTGGTGGATATTATCCAAGTTTCGGCAAACCGGATGATGGTCTGGGCTTTGTTCCGCCGATGATGGATCATCAACATGGCTCTACCGCCATTGCCGGGTTAACTGTTTACATTGGCGAGAACTTTCCTGCGGAATATCGAGGGAATACTTTCTCCGGGAACGTGATGACGAGTCGGGTAAACCGGGACAAATTGGAATTCCACGGTTCCACGATTCTGGCCAGGGAAGCGGACGATTTTGTGGTCAGTGAAGATCCCTGGTTCCGCCCGGTTGATGTCCGAACTGGGCCCGATGGGGCGCTCTATATCGCCGACTTTTACAACAAAATTATCGGTCACTACGAAGTCGATCTGAACCACCCGGAACGGGACCGCACAAGTGGACGAATTTGGCGCGTGGTTTACAAGGGAGAGCAACCCGAGTCCAAACCAGCGATGAAAGCCACCCCTCTCAGTCAGGCTTCGCTGGCGATCTTAATGGAGAATTTGGATCATCCCACGCTGACTCAACGGTTACTCGCCTCCTATGAAATTATTGATCGGTTTGGTGCGAAGGCAGAGCCCACCGTGCGAAAAGCATTGAGAACCAGTGAGAGCCCTTATGTTCGCAGCCATGCGATTTGGATTCTGAAAGCGATTGGAAAAGTGATGCTTGAGGATTTCGGGCTGGGAGTTTCCGATGCACAGCCGATGGTGCGCACGCACGCGCTTAAGGCTCTCGGTGAAACAGCTCGCTGGGATGATGCATACCTTGAATTAGCAAAAACTGGATTGCAGGATAAAGATGCCTTTGTGAAACGAGCGGCCGCCGAAGCGGTAGCTCAACATCCTCATCCGGGAAATATCGAGTCATTATTAACATCGCTGGAAAATGTTCCTGAAGAGGACAATCATTTGCGGCAGATGATCCGGATTGCTCTTAAGAAAAATGCCATTCATTCTAACGTATTGAACGCCGTTGATTTCTCGGCGCTTTCCCAAGCGAATGCGTCCGAATTAGTCGATGTCATGCCGGCGGTGGATACTCCTGATGCGGCCGCGTTCATGCAATATTATCTGGAGCATTTTGATCCCACCCCGGAACAATCGGCCCGATTGCTTCGAGAGGCAGCTAATTTGATTCCTCCGGATCAACTGGAGTCATTAATTCCGCTGGCCCAGGAACAATCGAGCCACGATCTCAATCTGCAACGGGAATTAATTTTGTCCATTTTGAATGGTCTCAAACAACGGGGGATCACTCCGCCTGAAAGTTTGATTGCTTGGGCGAAGTTGATTACGTCCGACCTGCTTGAGATGTCTTTATCAGAACTGGCCGGCTGGCGGTTCCGGGCTTATCCCGGGTCTTCCCGAGTGTCCATTCCCTGGGGATTGCGGGACCGGAAGGCGCAGCAGACTGGGAAATCATCTCTTTTCATCGATAGCATTGTTTACGGTGAACGTGAAGTCGGAATACTCCTGTCGAAACCGTTTATCTTGCCAGCTTCACTCGAATTCGATTTGAGTGGTCATCTCGGTTTCCCCGATAAACCTGCCAACAATTTGAACCTGGTCCGTCTTCGTTTAACGGAAACGGGAGAAGTCATCAAAGAAGAACTGCCTCCCCGGCATGACGATGGTCGGCACATCAATTGGGACTTGTCCTCCTGGGTCGGCCAGGAAGCGGTTCTGGAAGTGGTCGACGGTGATGGTGGAGATGCCTATGCCTGGATTGCTGTTGGAAACCTGCCGCAGGATTTGCTTCCGCTCCCATCCGCGCCCCCTCGTCAGAACGTAGAAAACATCCGAAATTTCGCCCGGCTTGTGAAAGAATTCAGTTTGTCTGATCATTTGCCGGAACTTTTCCAACTCCTGACTGCAGAACAATTCGATAACGAAACCGAACAGGAGATTGTGAATGCAATTCTGCATCTGAGCCCGAGCACGAATTTGGGTGCCTTGGCAGTGGTCGTGGGGGACAATTCTACTCCCGAGGATTTACGAAAGTCGATCGTCGCTGCCTTTAGCAATACAGATGAGGACTCGGAAAAACTCGGTCATGAGCTACTAGTGAAGGCGTTTCAAACGGTGCCTCAACGAGTGCAATTAGTCCTGGCTGAACGGCTCGCGACGACACCCGAGGGTCAGCAGGAATTGCTCGCACTCATTAGTGGAGGCAAAGCGTCTGCGCGAGTGCTGTTGCGTAATACGGTTCGTGACCGGATTGAATCGACGGCCTCTCCGGAAATGAAAGAGCAGGTCGCCACCTTAACGAAGTCGTTACCTGCGTTGAAGGATCAAATCGCCCAACTGATCACCACCCGGACTGAGGCTCAGAAAGCACAACCCGGTAACCAGGAAGCGGGGCATGGCTTGTTTAAGAAGCATTGCTCGATTTGCCATAAGATCGGCAACGAAGGTGTTCTCGTCGGTCCGCAACTGGATGGTATTGGTGGTCGTGGACTGGAACGTATCGTGGAAGACATCCTCGATCCAAATCGCAACGTCGATACCATGTTCCGCTCGACAACAATCATCACGGAGGAAGGCAAGGTTCTCACCGGTCTGGTTCGCCGCGAAGAAGGCACCAACTTGATCCTGGTTGACAACAAAGGGAAAGAATTCGCCGTCCCTCTGGAAGAAATCGACGAACAGATCACCTCCAGCAATTCGCTGATGCCGGAGAACGTTTCCGAGTTGATGAACGAAGTCGAGTTTCGGGATCTGGTGGCGTATTTACTGTCGCAACGCGGGAAGTGATGGTCTTCGAGGTCGGTTTTTTGTTCAGCGATTCTGGCATGTTCAATCGTTACTCAATGTTTCTCGTACTTCAGGCCCAAATTACTGGAATCAGGTAGATGATGAACGAAATCTCCGCCGAGCAAGTCGTTGAAGTTTTCGAAACCGAATTGGAACGTCAAGCATGGTTGTTCAGCAGGACTTCCAATGGAGATTACAGCTTCGATGTCGACGGTGTGGAGTACAGCGTGAGTCCGGATAATCTAATACGAGATTGCATACGAGACGGTAATCTAGATCGAATTTCAGATTTCATCGCGACAATACAGGACACTATCTCTTCCAATTCTTCCAACTGGATTGACGTAAGAGCCCTTGTTCGATATCTGCTCTTATCTGGGGATGCGGGAGAGGAGTTTGATGACGTAATTGTGGAGAACGTGTCTCCTGACTTGTGTCGAGTTTTCGTATTCACGAATGCGGATCGTTCCTCCATCAGCTGGATCACGAAAGAGATGATTTCGGTTTGGCAAATCGATCTCGATGAAGTAGTTCAGGTTGCCGAGCAGAACATGAATGAACTTGTAACTGCCGACATACTGGAAGTGGAAAATGTCGGCGGAGTTCCATTGGGATTGTTGAATACGATTGAATCGTCATTTAAAGCCTCACTGGTACTGGCACCCGACTTTCGAAATGTTGTCAGACCTGTTCTGGGTTGGCCTGTTTATGCAGTGCTTCCTGCACAAGATTTCGTGTATCTCATTCCCACAGAACACCGGAGCTTCCTAGGCAGGTTAGGTCCGGTCGTCCTCCGGGAATACGAGGAGTCTGGATACCCGATTTCAAAAGACGTCTTCGAAATCAGTGACGCAGGAATTCAGGCAATCGGTACATTAGGACCGCAAAGATAGGCTGTTGGACTTCGCGCCATCCTTGCACCTCCGCCGTTTTCCCCGCTACGATGACGGCGCGGTCTTCCCTTTATCCAGTCCGGCATTGGATTTGCATTCAGTGAGACTTTGGATAAGGTGATTTTCATTCCCGAGAACCAGCGGCAGGAGAGGTAGAGTCGTGACATTACCGCAAAATCATAGTTTTGATGTCGTCGTGATTGGAACCGGGCCGGGGGGAGAAGGGGCCGCCATGCAAGCGGCCAAGATGGGTTATTCCGTTGCGACGATTGAAAAACAGGCTCTGATCGGCGGGAATTGTACGCATAAAGGGACGATTCCGAGCAAGGCGCTCCGGTACGCCATTTTTCAAACGACCAGCTTTCTGGATGGGCGGTTTGTCGATTCGGAAACATTAGCCGAAGCTCGTTCCTTTGCCAACTTGCGCAAATCAGCCGGGTCCGTAATCGACAAGCAGGTCAAAATGCGGCAGAGCTTCTACGACCGGAACGAAGTCTATGTCTACCATGGACATGCCAAGCTGGCTGGACCAAACCTGGTGGAAGTGTACGACGAACTGGGAGGGAAACGAGAACTTCAGGCGAAATCGATAATCATCGCGACTGGTTCTCGACCGTTTCGACCCGCCAACATCGATTTCTCGCATCCTTTCCTGCATGACAGTGACACGATTCTCGATTTGAAAGAGACGCCCCGATCCATCAGTGTGTTTGGGGCGGGAGTGATCGGTTGTGAATACGCCTCCATGTTCAAAAACCTGGGAGTGAAAGTGAATCTGATTAATACCCGGGAGCAGTTATTGGAATTTCTGGATGACGAAATTATTGATGCACTCAGTTATCATCTGCGTGAAAAAGGGGTCGTGATTCGGCATCGGGAAGCATTTGAAAGAGTCGAGACCGTTTCGGATGGAGTCATTCTGCATCTTGTTTCCGGCAAGCAGATCAAAACGGACATTCTGCTATGGGCCGCGGGACGTGCGGGTAATACAGATGATCTCGGATTGGAAACAGTCGGAATTACTCCCAACAGTCGGGGGTTAATCGATGTTGATGAACATTTCCGCGCGGCGGAAAACATTTACGCCGTGGGGGACGTCATCGGTCGGCCTTCCCTCGCGAGTGCGGCTTATGTCCAGGGCCGATACGCCGCTCAACATATGCTGAATGGTGAGTGTGAGCATGCGTTGATCGAAGATATTCCAACCGGTATCTATACCAGCCCGGAGATCAGTTCCCTCGGAAAAACGGAACGGGAATTGACCGACATGGGGGTTCCTTACGAGGTTGGTCAGTCGATCTTCAAAAGCCTGGCCCGGGCACAAATTACGGGGCAGACGGTGGGCATGCTGAAAATTCTGTTTCACCGGGAAACGTTGCAATTACTGGGCATTCATTGCTTTGGATCGAATGCTTCGGAGATTATTCATATTGGCCAGGCGATTATGTCGCAACCGGGGGAACAGAATTCGCTCATGTATTTCGTGAACTCGACGTTTAACTATCCGACCATGGCGGAAGCGTATCGAGTCGCAGCCCTCAACGGCCTCAACCGACTTTTCTAGTTGAGTCAAAATCCTCTGTGGCAACATAGTACGAGCACCTGGCCCGTGAAGAGAAATCCCAACCGGATTTTGACGAACTTGACCAACCGGCGTCCGCCGGGTTGGGGCGGCTACTGAACCTCGATGGTTTTTCACCGCGTGGTTTTGCGCCACTAAGGCACTCGTTTTTGATATATCGAGTCGATCGAGTAAGGCCTGGATGTGATGGGGCTGATGAATTCTGACTTTCTGCACAGCCGATTATGCAATCCTCCTTCCGTAAAATTCTGATTGGCGCCATCTTCTTCGTGTTAACGAACGTGATCGCCATTTTCGGTTACTGGTTCGCCGGATGGGACCTCTTGGAGGCAGTGTATATGGTGATTATCACCATCTATGGTGTGGGCTATGGAGAAGTTCGCCCCATTGAAACGGATGGCATGAAGCTCTTCACGATTGGAGTTATCGTGACCGGTTGTACTTCCGCCATTTATGTGTTGGGAGGATTTGTGCAGTTGATTGCCGAAGGGGAACTCAAACGTGTATTGGGAGTGCGAAGAATGACGATGGGCATTGAAAAACTGACGAATCATGTGATTGTCTGTGGTTATGGACGGGTAGGGCGGATCCTCGCACGGGAGCTTCGACACTCGAAGCAGGAATTCGTCGTCATCGATACCAACCAGGAGCGGTTGCAGGAAGCGGAAAACAATGGTTTATTTGTGATCATTGGCGATGCGACTGAGGAGAAAATTCTGGATGCGGCCGGAGTGAAGCGGGCTCGTGTGGTGGCGAGTGTATTACCTGATGATGCGGCGAATGTGTTTATCACATTAACCGTGCGAGAATTGAATCCGGACGTGGAAATTATTGCCCGAGGTGAATCTCCATCGACAGAGAAAAAATTATTACGCTCCGGGGCGAATAAGGTCGTCTTACCGGCGGCGATTGGTGCAAGTAAAATTGCTCATCTCATCGTGCATCCTTCTGTGGAAGAATTACTTAGCGATTCGTTTGCGAAAACCAGTTTGAACGAAGATCTCGATCAGATTGGTTTGCAAATCAATGAGATTCCCATCGAGTCAGGTTCTCCATTTGCTGGCCACTTGCTCTCCGATCTGTCGCTGGGGAAAATGAATCAGTTTGTGGTGATCGCCATTCGCCATGCAGATGAATCGGTCACTCGGAGCCCGGAAGCGGAATATCAGATTAAATCGGGGGACACATTAGTTATTCTAGCGCATTTGAATGCGGTTCCTCAGCTTCGTGAGAAAGTCGCTCGTCCGGAGATTTTCTATCGAGGAGCCCGTGGATAATTCAGGGAGAAAGGCCACGATCACGACAATTGTTTTGCAGGACCCGCTACCAAATGTTGCAGCCTATGAGTATGCGATGGGTAAAAAACGATTCCGTTCCTCAGCGCGCGAACGTTTTCGATAAGCGCCAATCTCAGTTCTCTTTCGGGAGAACATTGGCCGAAGCGGGGTGCCTTAGCCCTCGTTTTTGAACGGGTCGACAGTATGTGTTCGTGTGGACAGTTAGCTAGTTGTGCGCGCGGTGTTGCTGATTGTTTGAGCAACTGGATGTCACGTGACCGAACCTCCTCCGAGTCCCTTCTAAGTTTTTTGTAAAAAAAACAAGGGAAATTCACGATCATACCCGGCAATATCGAGGGAAGCGGGGAGGGCACTCTGTTCGGGGGGGAACAGGGGACAACTCGGCACACCGCTTGCTATATTGGGCTGATTCTGAGAGGTATTTCAAAACTCCTTGCGAAAAACTTTTGCGCCCATAGCCGAGCGTAATGCAAGATCTGACCCAAATTGGCAGAATACCTCATGTTTTCTCCACGGAGCTATCAATCCTGGCCAGGGAAGGCAGCAAGTTAATCCGCTCGTGCGAAGCTGGAAGTCTCAAGCGGGCATCACATCTGGAGCATGTTTCGAAATGAAATCGTCAACCGCAGAATCTTCGTCCGGCATGATGGGGATGGGTTCCCCAGCCGGAAGTAGTCCCGTCGCCAGTGTCGGCCGGACAGCGAGGCTCGCAGCAATTTCTGCAGTCACCAACTACAAGCCCTCTGGTCCTCCTATGAACTACATGGAGACCCCCACGCAACATCTGTTTTGCAGCAACGTCTTTCATAAAAACGAGATGAAAGCTCGTCTGCCTAAATCAATTTTCAAATCGCTTATCAAAACGATTGAAGAGGGGACCAAACTCGATCCAGAAACCGCCGACGTCGTGGCTGCCGCCATGAAAGACTGGGCGATGGAAAAGGGAGCCACCCACTACGCACACGTTTTCTATCCTCTGACCGGTTCTACTGCTGAAAAGCACGACAGCTTTTTCACACCTACGGGTGAAGGAAGCGCCATCGCCGAGTTCAGTGGCAGTCAACTGATTCAAGGTGAACCGGACGGCTCCAGTTTCCCGACTGGAGGAATTCGTCAGACATTCGAAGCTCGTGGTTACACGATCTGGGACGTAACCAGCCCGGCATACATCCTCGAAAATGCAAACGGAACGACCTTGTGCATTCCGACAGCTTTCGTGAGCTGGACCGGTGAAGCACTCGATAAGAAAACTCCTGTACTTCGTTCGATGCAGGCATTGAACGTACAAGCTCAGCGAATTCTGAAGCTGTTCGGCCATACCGATGAGTCTCTCGTCAGCTCTACTGCTGGTCCAGAACAGGAATACTTCCTTGTAGATCGGAACTTCTTCTTCGCTCGTCCTGACCTGATCAACGCTGGCCGGACTTTGTTCGGTGCTAAACCACCGAAAGGGCAAGAATTCGACGATCACTACTTCGGAGCAATTCCTGAACGTGTTCTGGCTTTCATGTTCGAAGTCGAACGGGAACTGTTCAAACTTGGTATCCCGGTCAAAACTCGTCACAACGAAGTGGCTCCGGGCCAGTATGAGATTGCCCCCATTTTTGAATCAGCTAATCTGGCGACTGACCATCAGCAACTGATCATGCTCACGCTGAAGAAAGTGGCTGAAAAATATGGCATGGCCTGTCTGATGCACGAAAAACCGTTCGCTGGTGTGAACGGTTCGGGTAAACACGTGAACTGGTCTCTTGGTAGCAAAAGCCAGGGGAACCTGCTTGATCCGGGCGACACTCCGCACGAGAACGCTCAATTCCTCGTCTTCTGTGCAGCCGTTATTCGTGCCGTCCATAAATACCAGGGCTTGCTTCGCTCTGTAGTGGCCTCTGCCAGTAACGACCATCGTCTCGGTGCGAACGAAGCTCCGCCGGCGATCATTTCCATTTTCCTCGGTGATCAGTTGACCGACGTCTTTGAACAAATCAAGGGTGGGGGTGCGAACAGCTCGATTCCCAGAGGAACCTTGACCGTAGGTGTCGATGTACTGCCGCCACTGCCGAAAGATGCAGGCGACCGTAACCGAACCAGTCCATTTGCTTTCACTGGTAACCGTTTCGAGTTCCGTGCTGTCGGTTCGAATCAGTCAATCGCAGGTCCGCTGGTCGCGATGAACACGATCGTTGCCGAATCTCTCGATTACTGTGCAACTCAACTTGAGTCTGCAACTGGAGGCGATCCTGCCAAACTGAATGAAGCCTTGCAGAAATTGTTGACCCAGATCATGTCAGATCATGGTTCAATCATCTTCAATGGCGACGGTTATTCTGATGCCTGGCACCAGGAAGCTGCCAAACGTGGTCTTCTCAACTTGAAAACCACGGCTGAAGCTTTACTGGTTCTGAAAAATAAAGACGTTGAAGAACTCTTCACTAAATATAGCGTGTTGACTGAACGGGAGCTTGAAAGTCGTCTCGAAACATACCTGGAGCAATATTGCAAAACGGTGCATGTCGAAGCGAATTTGACTCTCGAAATTGCTCGCACGATGATTTTCCCTGCCGTTGTCCGGTATCAGAATGAGCTGGCTTCCACCTGTTCAAACCTGAAATTCCTCGGTTACGATTTCGATACCGATACTT
>JAGQQC010000239.1 GCA_020426395.1 Planctomycetaceae bacterium | reverse complement strand
GGCAAACGTCCCATCGGCCATTCCTTCGGTCCAGTCGAGTTGTCCCTCCCGTTGGAGTTGTTCCACAAGTCGTTCCCAGGCCAGTCGAAAAACTCCCGATTCGGTCCACGTTTTGAATCGTCTCCAACACGTTGTAAAAGAGGGAAACGATTTTGGTAAATCTTTCCATCGAGCCCCTGTTCGTAATACCCACAGAATGCCTTCAAAGCATTCTCGAGGCGGCGCTTGCGGGCGTCCTCCAACCCGGGAGGGACCTTCCCAGGGAAAGAGGTCTTCGATCAGAAGCCATTGCTCATCAGTGAGTTCGGTAACACAGTCTGTCCTGGACGCTGTCGTGTATCGTTCAAGTGAGGGATACCATTCCAGCGTCATCTCCATTGTAAAATCTCCTTTCTGGAGACAGTACAATGCAATCAACAGGCCAAACTGTTCAGTATTTGAATGGTTTTGCAACTGGTTCTACGAATGAAACAGCGAAAGAGTATCACTAGGCGAGATTCAGCATGTTAAAGGGTAAAATCTGAATAAGCATTTGTAAGGGCAGAATAACGATGCGAGAGGGTATTCAAATAGAATCTTTTGATTGGCAGGCATTTCAAAGTGTGATTGCACCGCCAGCTTTAAAAACGGCAAATCGGATCTTGGACGCAGCTGCCAAGGAATACGAATACACTCCGAGGAATTTTGGAGTCATCCAGGAAGACCTTGCGGAAAACGGTGATCTCGAAGGACAAAGCCCCGCAGAGGAATTAGCGGAAATAATCAGCTCAACTAATTGGTATCCTGTCTCAACTTGTGACGACCTTTTAGAACTACATGACTTGCTAAAAGGAATATTTTATGATTTTCCCGAAATAGATTTGAAAAGTGAAACGGAACATTTACTTGATGGAATTGAAGGCGAATTTTTGTATAGACTCGAAACCATGATACCGCTGAAAGGCGTATTAAAAAACTGGTTAAATTTTTTGTTTCCTCAGATATGCAGTTCCGAATACGCAGATCTGGAATTCTGTTATTTGGGGAAACGTCCTTTCCGTTTCGACTGGTCGAACTATAAAAACGTTGTAATTGAAGATGATTTTAGAGAGTGTGTTCCCCAATACAGTGTGCATTCACCGGAACAGGTAGTACAGATGTACCAAAAGGCGTTATTGTTTGAAGACAGTGTAAAATCTCTTAAAAAAAGTAGCCGAAATGATCATTTTAGGGAAATGTACTTTGAGCACTTTCTCCCGCTATTGAGAAACACTTCTGAAAGTGGTCGGGCAATTCGTGCTGAGAGTTTTACCTGATCTAAAGAACGGCTCGGACAGTAAAATGGTTACGAATACGATTACGATGCCTACGGCAACATGACGAAGATCACTGACCCGCTTGGTCGGGAAACGGACTTCACGTTCAATGCTCAGAACCAGCAGTTGACGCGGACCTTACCGGTTTCGGGAACCGAGTATGCTTGGTATGACGAGGAGGACCGAAAATACCGGATGGAGGACTTCGTAAACACAGTGTCCAGGACGGATCGCACTGTTTTCTTAACGGATTCTCAATGGTCACTCATCGCCGATCTCTTCCAATGGCATCCTCCTTCTCAAGAAGGAGGACGTCCTCAAGTTCATCCCCGAGACTGTCTCGAAGGAATACTCTGGGTATTGGTGACAGGCTCGCGCTGGAAAGACTTGCCCAGAGTCTATCCTTCAAAAGCAACCTGTCACCGCCGATTTCAGAAGTGGACAGAACAGGGATTGCTCAGAAAAGCCTGGCATCGACTGCTCGATAAACTGGATGACGCCGATCAGTTGGACTGGTCCGAATTCATCGCCGATGGAACATTTTCCTCCGCAAAAAAAGGGGCGATCAGGTAGGCCTGACCAAACGGGGTAAGGGAACGAAGATCATGCTCTGTACCGACGGGGCCGGTGTGCCGCTGGCAGTGTTGACGGAATCGGCCAGTCGCAGCGAAGTCAGGCTGATTGAACCGTTGATTGAAAAAGTGACTTTGCAAAATCGACAACCGGCCAGACTTTTATACGATAAAGCAGGTAATTCCGACGAGTTGCGTTATCGCATGGAAGATCGGAGTATCGACTTTATCAGTCCGCACAGGTCGAATCGGGTGCGTCCCCGGATCCAGGATGGCCGCAAACTTCGTCGTTACAGACGCCGCTGGAAAGTGGAACGCAGCATTGCCTGGTTACACAACTACCGCCGGATCGTAACCCGCTGGGAATACCACGCTCACCTCTTCCAGAGCTTCGTCGAACTCGCCTGCCTGTTCACTATTCTGAAACGGTATTGAGACTGCTTCTAGAGTAATCGTCGAATTGAACAATTATTGGCATATCAGCCCTGATGTTCGATTCTCTTTATGCACCATGCTAACGTTGGACATTCATCTACGATTCACTGGGAAGGCCATATCCGGAATTGTTCTAGACGAATAACTGACCCGACTCCTCTTCCCAGTTTGCGAACAGAGGGTCCGCCAGTGGAGCGGGTGACGGAGCGTTTTGGACGCTGAAGTTATCGAACCAGGTGAAGGCGTTTGCAGACGCCAAGCCGACGCCACCTTGTGTGAGATTGGAGCCAAAACTGGCCGTGAGGAGTTCTTCTCCATCTACTTCGAGCGTGGCCTCATTGCCGTCCAGATGAACGTTCAAATGATAGAACTGCATGAAGTTGATTGATCGACCTTCATCATCCCAGTCGACCGAGGCCAGGCGGTTATTCCAATCTCCCTGGAAATGCCCGATTATCCACTCGTTCTGACCGGTGAAGAATCCGGCGTATTTGAAATCGTTTTCCCCTTTATAATCGAAAATAATGAAACCATCGGCCCAGCTACTCACAGCCGGGTTGGAGCGAATGTCGGCTGAAATATCGAGCGGATCTCCGCTCTCGTTGTCGATGGAAATACGTGCGAGCGCGGTTCCCTGCCCTCCAGAACTGTTCGCCCGGAAGACTTTTCCACCACCGTAATTTGCAAAGCCCCACAAGCTGGGGTTGTTATAGTAATAGTTTTCGACGGCACCATCATTGAAATCTTCGAAGTAGGGCAACGCCATCGGTTTTCCGGAATCAACTTCAGCGGCCACTTCGAAATTATCGAACCAGGTGAATGCTCGATCGGCCGCGAGACCGACAGCTCCCGTGTTGATGTTTCCACCGAAGGTCGCCATGGTGATGAATTCACCATCGACCGACAGCTTTACGGTATCGCCATCAATGTGGAGATGCAATTTGTAGAATTGATTGGATTCGATATCCCGTCCACTGTCGTCCCAGTCTACCTGGGCTAAACGGTTATTCCAGTTTCCCTGATAGTGGCCGATCACCCACTGGTTCTGACCAGTAAACATGCCGGCATATTTGAAATCGTTTTCATTTTTATAATCAAATATCAGGAAACCATCCTGCCAACCGGAATTGGTTTGAATGGACTTAATCTTGACGGACATTTCAAATGCCGCAGGTGTGTCCCCAGGAAGCGGCATGTAGGTGATGCCGAGATTCTGGTTGTTTGAATTATTAATTCGAAAAACGTGATTGCTACCCGTATCGATAACGGACCAGTTACTCTGCAGGGGATAATAAAAACCATCCGCGGTGCCGTCGTTAAAATCTTCATTGATCGGTAACGGCTGCGGTTGTCCAGCCTGTACTTTTTCTGCGACGTGAAAGTTATCGAACTGGGTAACCGCATTTTCGGCCGCCAGGCCTACCGGCCCATTTTGAACAGGTCCGGCATAGGTTGCAGAAGCAACCGGCAAACCATCGACCAATAACTTCACTTCGTTTCCGTCAATGTGCAGATGCAGCGTATACTTTCTGTTGACGCGAATCGATTGACCACTGTCATCCCAGTCCACAACGGCCTGCCGATTTCCCCAATTGCCTTGATAGTGACCAATGACCCACTGATTCTGGCCGGCGAACATTCCGGCATACTTGAAATCGTTATCGTTTTTGTAATCGAAGACGAGAAACCCGTTAGTCCAACGATCAGGTCCACTTAGAAAAGTCACTTGTGCAGAGATATCGAAAGCGGGGAGAAGATCTCCCGCAAAGGGAACAGTCGAAATACCGAGACCGTTCGTATCAGTACTATCGACCTGATACTGGCCTCCAATGAATGACCATTGCGCTGGAGAGGCTGGAGAAAAGAGACTGGACGCTCCGTCATCAAATGTTTCCGCCGAGTTGACTTCGAGTTCGAATTCAACCGTGGTTTCTACACCATTCGTTCCCGTGGCGGTGATCGTCACCAGTTGGATACCATCGTCTCCCGGTCCAGGCGCATACGACCAGTTAAACGTGCCATTACTATTCTGTGTGATGTTACCCAGGGAAGCCGTTACGTTAACCGTAGCGCCGACATTCGTGCGGAAGGTTCCGCTATTGAGGGCGGTTGTGCCGGTGAGAACCATGAGGTGGTCGTGGAACACATCGAGTGTCAGATAATTCGGCAGATGGTAAACAGCCACAAAGGCGTCTTCTTCCCCGCTATTATTGAGATTTGTTACACCAGGCCCCGAATCGAAGTCCGCGTTCTCCAGGAAACCTCCAACGACCAGGATATCTCCGCTGGCGGTCAGATGTGTTGAATCAAATCTCGCGGTGTCGTCGTCGATCAATTTCGTGGCGAACAGGAAGTGACCATCATTGTCGAATGCCAATATGTGACGGTCACGTTCCACGCCACTGTCCAGCTCAAAGACATTTGGTCCCGGATCGAAGTCGACAAGTCCATCAAACCAGCCATAAGCATAAACATTGCCATTGGAATCCAGTTCGACGTTTCCATTTTCATCCCGGCCTGCGCCTCCAATATGCTGCGCCCAGACGAAATTACCATTGGAATCCAGTTTGGAGACGAACATGTCGTAGTCCCCGTTACTGGTGAGATGATGCAATCCAGCTCCCGGATCAAAATCGACGGTCCCTTCAAAATAACCGGCCGTGTAGACATTTCCCGAACTATCAACGGTGATCCCTTCGCCATCATTGCCTCCCGGCCCAGTGAAGGACTTCACCCAGACGAGATTGCCATTGGTGTCGTATTTGGATACGAAAACATCACTGTCCGTTCCCGATGTTAGAAAGCTTTCGTTGGCGCTTGGATCAAAATCGACGGTCCCGATGAAATGACCCGTCGAGTAAACATTCCCTGCACCATCGACTTCGACATGGTATGTCCGGTCATCATTAGTTGAACCAATGCCGTGCGCCCAAACGAAATTACCGTCACTGTCCAGCTTCAAACTGAAGATGTCATTGTTCCCGTGGCTGGTAATATTGTGCGTACCAGCTCCGGGATCAAAGTCCACAGTCTGAGCGAACCGACCGCCTACATAGACGTTTCCACTCGAATCAGATTGCAGACTATAGCTGCGATCACCGAAGCCGCTTCCAAAGCTGACAGCCCAGAGTAAGTTTCCATCGGCATCCATCTTGGCCACGAAGCAATCATCCGAGCCATGACTGGTAAGTTGGGTGGTCCCCGGTCCTGGGTCAAAGTCGACTGTCCCAGTGAATGAACCTGTCACGTAAACATTCCCGGCCGCATCAGTGTCTACCGCCAGATAATCTGCATCGGTGCTGGTGGCAAATCCAAATGCCGTTTCGGTCTCAATTACTGTGACTGTAGAAGTCGTAATATCCACGAAGCCGTCGTTATCCGTTACACGAAGAGTAATCGGATAGACATTCCCGATTGAGTTTTCCGGAGCAATAAATAAAGTCTGTACTCCAAGTTCATCACCGTATAATGCGGAGGGGCCTGTTTCTCCAAAGATCCCATCGTTATCAAGGTCCCACTCGAAGAGCAGGAAATCGCGATCTTCTTCCACATCGCTGCTAAGCTCAGCGTTAAGACCAGATGGTTCACCAGGTCGCACCAGGAAAGGGCCTCCCAACACTGCGGTGGGTGGGTGAGGTTCGCGAATATGTAGATCGCTGAAGATTGTGTCAAAGTTCCCTTCGTTATCGAGCACCATCAGATGAATGCGGGTAAAAGTGTCCGTTAAAATTGTCTCTGCAGAGAAAACAGGGCGTATCCCAATCTCATCGCCATAAAGTGCATCGGGACCAGTCTCTCCAAAGTTCCCGTCATTGTCGAGATCCCAGTAATAGGTCAATGTTTCGCTATCCTGGTTGGCATCCCAGGTAACCGAGCCGTCCAACTGAACAGACTGACCGGTAAAAATAAATGCTGGGGCTCCTGTATTGGCGACTGGTGATGTGCCGGGAACGAACTTCCAAAGAAAACCGTCATAACTTCCAGAGCTCGTAAGCTCGTAAATACCTGCTCCTGGGTTGAAATCGACTGATTGCGTAAATTGACCAGTAATGTACAGCGTTCCGTTTGACCCAACTACCAATCCATTTCCACTGCTTGAGGTAGTCGATGACCCCGGAATGGTTTCCGCCCAACGAATTTCACCATCGCTGTTGTAGCTAGCCACCAGCATGTTATAGCGGCCAGTGTCACCTGAATCCTCATCCTTGAGAATGAAATGACTCGTACTCGGATCCAGATCAACATAGTAGGCGAATTCACCCGACAGGTACAAATTTCCCTGAGGATCGAAATCCAGACTGAAGAAAATGGGGAATGGATCTTCACTCAGAAACTGTGGATCAACGTAACTGTTAATTGACTTTGACCAGATTAATTCACCGGTACTGGAATGTTTCGTTAAATAGGTGCCATAACTGACAATTCCACTTTCGAGTTCACCTCCCGGATTGCCTGGATCCGTATCTAGATGACCTCGGTACCAACCGGTCATGTAGACATTTCCTTGTGGATCAACACCTAATGCAGTTGCCCGGTTAGAGGTTTCGGTTTCGTACGTCCTTACCCAGGAGAAATTTCCCTGACTATTCAATTTGAGCACGAAAGAATTGTAGGAATTGCTTGAAGAACTGACTTCATAAATCTCCGGTCCCGGATCGAAGTCAACAATGCCCTGGAATCTTCCTCCCACGTACAGTGAGCCAGTCCCATCCACCGCAATTTGAATCACTTGGTTTGAAGAATAGGACGGAATGGCTTCTGCCCAAATTAAGTTACTCGAACTTGAGTAGCGTGCGGAAAAA
>JAGQQC010000238.1 GCA_020426395.1 Planctomycetaceae bacterium | reverse complement strand
GCATCTTGTCCTTAGCGATCGACGAAAAAGTCACTTATTTTGGACGTCTTGACTGATCCAGAAATCCAACGAGCCCGCGAATCGGAATTCAGAGCGGACCACGAAGCATATTCCCCTGTGGATTATGAATTATTTAGTCGACAAAAAAATCTGTCGATACAAGTTTGTTCGGTCCCTTACTCATGCAAAATGAATGGCCATTAGCAGAGTCAATAATTACCTGGAAACTCTTAGCGAACGCATATTGCAAGCAAGCATTCGGGGAAAGACTGTGGAACCATTCCGATGAAGTCCAGTTCCAGGCGGCGGTAGTAGTGAGCAGATAGAAGCTCTTCCATGCCATGGTCAAGACTTGAGTGAATTTTGATCTAAATAGGGCATTTAGAGGGCCGAAGCCCCACTAACTATCCTTAGTTCGCAATCAACGGTATCTCATCTTCTCCAAAGGCGTTCTGTTCTGTGCAAACATCATCGAAATACTCTCACGCAGAATGGGAAGTCGATTGATGCACCTCATTCGAAATGATCGAAATGATTTCTCATCGGCCTTACACTGTTCTCACAAAATACTTGAGCATTTCCAGAGAAGATCATATCTGCAGAAAGAAAAGGAACTCAGAATGTATTACTCAAACCAGCAACACAGAATCATTTCTCGTAAACCGCATGCAGAATGAGACTAGAGACGGGAAACACCATCGGAAACAGCATTACAATACACCGCCTGTGCTCAATCATCGTTCCAGGCGAATCTCGAGAATCCCTCTCGAACAAACGCATCTCGATGTTCGAGCACAAACAGGAACAAATATAACAACTGCGGAACAGGGGACTCAGAGTACAAAGCCCTTGAAGTATTTCGTCCCTGTTAAAATATCATGACCTTGAAACACCTTTGGTTTCCATTTCCTCAGAATCTCGATCGGTAAGGCTGATAGGAAAAAGAGATGACGAACAAACATCATTCACCAATACCAATGATCGATAGTGCAAATCACTGTTACCGAGACCAGTACCAAAACAGAAAACCGTTCCCAGATAATGTTTGAGAGCCAGCAGTGACTTCGCAGTTCTATAAGGCATTCCTGGAACGCTAGAGAGAGACATGACAGGAATCGCGAGAAATTCCTTTCCCTGGAGACGATGAGAGATCCGAGGAGCAGGGTTTGAGATTTCGCGTGGGCAACCAGGTTCAATACCTGCTACCCACGGAATCAGGGGGCATCTACCGAGGGGTTGATCTCGAATGCGTTCGAGAGTCGCTCTGAGTATATGGGGGCTACGATGCCAGCGATAAAGCGATTACGAGCGTCATCGTAGCCCCCATATACTGACACCGAAACTGTATCTCAGTTTACAACGTGCATTTTTTGAGATGGTTTGGTTAAAAGACCGGCTTTCACCCTGCTTTAAGCGAGCACTGAGCGTGCGATCGCTGCGCATTTTTCTTTGAAATACTGGAAATGAGATCGACACAACGGACTCCAAATGTGTTGTCGAAACAGTTTGGGTAAGCTCCGATGTTTCCATTCGCTGATTTTCAATCAACTATCTTCTTCTGAGTCGACCAGGAATTGTGATTCTTCAGGGAAATCTTTTCCGAAGGTGACTGCGGAAAGCTCTTCGTTATCGGAGATAACATTCTGAAGTATTTGAAGGAATCACGCATGTATCTACTGATTTTCTGTGGCAGAGATTACTTAATGACATGATCTCTTCGGGCAATGCTAGGATGATTCATTCCAGGATTTGTTGTCTTGCTTAGAAATGTTCTGTCACAACTTTGAATAGGAGATGATGTGGTTTGGGATAAGGTTTTCATGGCGATCGGAGCAAGATGCCCGCTGAGGGGCCATTTGATTGTGTCGCCAGTTGCACTTGAAGTTCTGTGGTGTTCGATCGATAGAAGGTTTTTGAAGATGTTGTTCGTATTGCTATAGATGAGATGTGATGTTGTCCACAACCAATGATCGCTCTGCGTACAAGGTCTCTTTGATGACCTCTGAGAAAGTCTAATCGATTAAAAAATGTCGAATCATTACGGAAGGGCGTTGATGACGTTTGGCAATTACGAATCTCCTTTCTAGTTGTTGGCATTGTAGATCATCTTCGTTCTGATCGACCGCTTGTGGAACTGTCATTTAGAGTGGATTGCCGCTGAAGCCGACGCCGAAAAATGCTTTCTGGTAAAATGAAAATGCGTCGCATTCATCCATTGTTCAGATTGTTCAGAACAAATTGTGTTGCCTTTCACTGTTGGAAATCGTTAGGAGAACGAGTTTCATGGTTACCAGAAAGTCGGTGATTTCAACTGTTCAGAAAATTCTCTCGCAGAATTCCCAATATCGAGTTCTATTTGATCCACCTGCCGAACAGGCCAGGAGAGGTCGGTATGTTCCCCTATCCAGCTTGAATCTGCACTCAGCAGTTGTATCTGGCCTGGAGTCAGTTTTTCCCCAGGGATTGTATCATCACCAGTATGCAGCGATCGATCAGGTGTTGAACCGGCAGAATGCGGTCGTTGCCACACGCACTTCAAGTGGGAAATCCTTGATTTATTCATTACCGATCTTTGACCAGCTCTGCCGGGATGAGAACTCCACATCGCTGCTGCTGTTCCCACAAAAGGCGCTCGCCGGGGATCAGAAAGCGAAAATGATCGACATGGGAAAGGAGATTGAGCCCATTGCTGATCTGCTCGAACAAAATCCCAACTTGATTTCTCGGTACGATGGTTCTATTTGCGATCTCGACCGACCCGGGATTCGCGAGCGAGCTCAAATCGTTTTGTCCAATCCCGATATGTTGCACCATGGTCTGCTGCAGAACCACAAATTACTGTGGAAATGGTTTTTCGAGCATCTTGATTTGGTAGTCGTTGATGAATGCCATGCATACCGGGGTGTCTTCGGTACTCATGTCGCATTCATACTCCGCCGACTGAAACAGATTTGTCAGATGTATGGAGCCAATCCCCGGTTTGTGGCGACGTCGGCCACCGTCGGCAATCCGCAACAGCATATGGAAGCGCTGACCGGCGAACCATTTGTCTCCATTGATCGTGATCAGGACACCAGCTGCCAGGGTAAGCGGAAATTCTGGATCGTCGATTCGGATGAGCAAAACTTCAAAACAGGACAGCAGCTGGCCGAACAATTTGTCGAAGCAGGCTTGACGGTACTGGCCTTCTGTCCGAGTCGGGTAACAACCGAACAAATGCTGGGTTGGAAAGGGCGACTGACAGATAATTCCCACATGCGAGTCTATCGCTCTGGTCTATCGGCTATGGAACGGCAGCAGATTGAGGATGGACTTCGAAATCGAGAGGTAAAGCTCGTCTATTCCACTTGTGCGCTTGAACTGGGAATCGATATCGGTGCCATTGACGTTGTCATGTGTATTGGATTCCCTGACAACAATATGAGCCTCTGGCAACGTGTTGGACGTGCAGCTCGCAGTGGACGGGAGGGGGCCGCTGTATTGATTCCAGGGAATTCACCGCTGGATGCTTTTTACGTCGATCGACCGAACGAGTTGTTTGAGGAATCCCTGGATCCGTTGGCTCTCAATCTCGCCAATTCGCAGATTCGCAGACAACACATGGCCTGCGCGATTGAAGAGGTGGGAGGTTGCGTTAGAAAACTGCTTCCCAATGCACTGGGGCCGGAGTTGTACGAAGTTGTCCACAACATGGAAAATGATGGACCACCGCCATATGGGCCACGCAATCCGTTTCGACGCGTCCAAGTCCGCGGCGTCAACAGTCAACCTTATCAATTGATGCTGGGAGAGCGGTGTATCGGCACCATCAATTCTTCGCATCTTTTACGCGAATGTGCCCCCCATTCAATCTACCGGCATGGAGGGCGTATGTATTCGGTAAAGGAGGTCCGTCAGACTGATCGAGTTGTCAAACTGCAGGCCATCTTTACGCGAAATCAAACCCGGACCATGGTTGATCACTCGATTCGGGTCAAGCAGGAGCATCGCCAGCATATTTACTCAGACGTCCGCATAGCTCAGGCAGACCTGATCGTGACAGAAAAACTTGTTTGTGTAACCGAGTATGATCACACAAACAAAATCAAAAAAGTTTGGAATGGGTCACAAGGTATGCCCTTTGCCCGTCTGCCCACCGAAGGCACGTTACTGGCGTTCTCCGCTGAATTCTGGCCTCTACTGCAGCACAAACTGTTATGCAGTCCCCAATCGTGTCTTGAGACTTGTGCGGCGTTGTTCTACAGCTTGGTTCCAACACTGTCTGCTCCCTGCGATCAGCAGGACTACGCCAGCGGTGTTGATTACTTAATCACGGGCGAAAAAGCCATTTTTCTGTATGACCGGGTGGAGTATGGGGCGGGATTGACGCATTCGGTATTTGACTACATCGAACCACTTTGTGAGCGGGCAATCGAACGGGTTAACCAGTGCGACTGCCAAGATACGCAGGGGTGTGTGCGGTGCATTCAATCTGCCCAACGGAGCAGAAATGTTTCGAAAACAGCTGTATTGATCGTTCTGGAATCACTGCTGAGAATTCTGAAAACAGAAACTCCCAACACAACTGTGGACGAACAATTGAGTTCTTCCGCATACGTTGACCCGGACTGGACCTGCAATACGTGCAATCATCAAGCAACTCAATTCACGCAATTCTGCTGGAACTGCGGTGATCCACTGGAGATAATCTGAGATGCTCAATACCCAGGAACAAATGGCACTTGAAGCGCTCTATCCCTATCCCGCAATTCGATGCCGGCGAATCACACGCATGGAACGATCGGTGATTGGCGATGTGCAACTCGATAGTGAGACCGCGGCCAAGTTGGGCTCCGAGAATATTGGCGTATTCGTAGAAGGCTGTTCGGAGACTCGAAAACTGGCTGATCAAATCGAAACCCTGGTCTCCAATCACTGGCGGGGGACGTGGGTCATCGTTACAGACGAAGAAACTGCAGATGAATCATTTTTCAACTTCAAAAACGATGCATACTGGCGGCTGGGAAATGGGGTGTTGAGTACACCGGAAGGGCTGGCGGATCTACTGGAAACATTCGATCCGCTGAAACCAGTAACAGGAATATTAGTGATTGATCCGATGTGTGAGGTTCGAAAGTTACGTAGCGATACGCGTAACAGGAAACCGACGATCGATGCTGCTGAGCAGATCGCCGAATATCGGGCTGCGCTAACAGATAGAAGTAGTGCCTGGGCACCGCCTCTGTTCCTGTTTACTCAGAAGCCGGCCAAATCAGTGAATACACAACTGCTACTGGCACCTTACGGTCTAGATGCTTGGTGGTTTGCAGATGGCGGTTTTCTCCGAGTAGGGATGCCACCCGATATGATGGCAGAAATTCCAATCGATTAAAAATTCGCTGCAGTACTGAACTCGTTGCCATCTCTCCTGTCTTCTGGTAGGCTCTCTTTTTAGCATTTCCTCTCCAACCGCCGAAGTTCATGGTGCTGGGGTTCCCGTGGGTCTGGGAGCTGAGTATGGCGTCTATGCCGCTGCATTCACCGAATTTTTCATTTCTCGAAAAGTACAATAAAATCCTGGTGCGGCATGCTGCGCTGGCGGAACGGTACCTGTTTGATGATTCCAACTCGGCCCTGATCAAGCTGCGACAGTTTGGCGAATTGCTGGCCGAACATTGTGCTGCCTACACGGCGATTCCCGTCAACGAACGGGAAAATTTCAATGACGTCATCAATAAGCTCTGGAATGCGAACGTCATTGATGAGCAGGTGAGCCAGCTTTTTCATGGGTTGCGAAAAGCAGGAAACATTGCCGCTCACTCGCATGTCGGTCAGCAACGGGATGCTCTGCATCAGTTGCAGATGGCACGTCAACTGGCCGTCTGGTTCCATCGCTCTTTTGGGGGAGATCGAAATTTCAAAGCAGGTCCCTTCGTTGTTCCTCCTGATCCAGCACAAGCTGAACAGGAATTAATTGAAGAACTGAATCGACTTCGTGAAGCGGAAATCACAGCCAAAACAGAGGCGGATCAGCTACAGGTCACCCTGGATACAGAAATCCGGCTCAAAGAAGAGATTAAAGCGGGAGCCGATAAAGCCTTTGCCGATTTGACTGCCGCGATGGAACTCGCTACGGAATCGGAGCAGGAGCTGGAGAAGGCACGAAAGCAATACGAACAGCAATTGGCTGAATTGCAGAGAACGATCGCTCAGACACCGGTCGAACAACAGCAGAAAACAATCACCACAGCTCATCAGCTTGGCTCCGAAATTAATCTCGACGAGGCTGCGACCCGTAAAATCATCGATCAACAACTGCGTGATGCCGGTTGGGAAGTCGATACAGCCACGATGCGATACAGCAAGGGGGTTCGACCCGCCAAAGGGCGCAACATGGCCATCGCCGAATGGCCGACCGCCAATGGACCGGCTGACTACTGTCTCTTCCTGGGGTTGATACCCATCGCCGTTGTGGAAGCGAAACGGAAACATAAAGATGTCGCCGGTTCGATCCAGCAATCCAAACGGTACAGCAAAGGCTTTGAAATTTCCTCAGATCAGATTTCACCCGGTGGCCCGTGGGGGGAGTATCAAATCCCCTTCCTGTTCGCGACGAATGGGCGACCGTTCCTGCGGCAGCTGGCGGAAAAAAGCGGCAACTGGTTCCTGGATGCCCGGCGCGAAGTCAACCATCCGCGACCCTTGGAAGACTGGTACACCCCTCTGGGGCTGGAGCAGCTGCTCAAACAGGAGATCGCAGAAGCCGACCAGCGTCTTGAGGAGGAATCGCTCGATTACCTCCCTCTTCGCGATTACCAGCGGAAAGCGATTCGTACTGTCGAAAAAGCGATCGCCAAGGGCCGGCAGGAAATGCTGGTGGCGATGGCGACCGGAACCGGGAAGACGCGAACCTGTATCGGGCTGATCTACCGGTTGATTAAATCGGGTCGATTCCGTCGGGTACTCTTTCTGGTCGACCGTTCCGCCTTGGGGACGCAAAGTGCTGATTCCTTCAAGGATGTCCGCATTGAGAATTTGCAATCATTTGCAGATATTTATGATGTCAAAGAACTGGGTGATCTGCGTCCCGAAAAGGAAACGAAGGTTCATATTGCAACCGTGCAGGGGATGGTGAAGCGGATTCTGTATG
>JAGQQC010000237.1 GCA_020426395.1 Planctomycetaceae bacterium | reverse complement strand
ATTCGGAAACAGACAGATTTGAAGCGATCCTAAAACCCTCTGATGGGTCACATTCTCACTTGTTTTACAGGTTGAAGAACAGCCACAACCGGGTTTTAGGATGGGTTCCAGTTTATCTCCAAGATACCGTTGATCGACCATGACTGACCCTGAAGAAAAACCAATCAAGATCGCTGTCATCGGAGGGGGAATTAGCGGTTTAGCGGCTGCGAACCGATTGCTGGAACTTTCTCAAGATCAAAGCCGACCGATCGACCTCACTCTCTATGAAGCCAAGTCGCATCACGGCGGATTACTGGGGACAGGGAAGGTGGGCAATTACCTCGTCGAGTACGGGGGGGATATGTTCGTCACCAACAAACCGTGGGCCGTTGATCTTTGTAATCGGTTGGGACTGGAAGACGAACTCATCCAGACAGAGAAAGTAAACCGGCGGGCATTTGTTTTGTGCAAAGGAAAACCGGTCGAAGTGCCGCTCGGTTTTAACTTGATGGCTCCGGCTCGTGTCTGGCCGATGATACGAACCCCACTGCTTAGCATACCGGCTAAACTGAGAATGGCATGGGAGTATTTTGTTCCACGGCGTAAAAATCTGGACGAGGATGAAAGCCTCGCCAGCTTTGTGCGACGACGCTTAGGCAAAGATGCGCTCGATCGATTGATTCAACCCCTCGTTGGCGGGATTTATACGTCTGATCCGGAGAAACTTTCTCTCCGCGCAACACTTCCCCGGTTTATTGAAATGGAACGGGATTATGGAAGTCTCATTCGCGCGATGCGGCAGCAGTCAAAAAGTGGCAATGAAAACCGGGAAGCGACTGGAGCGCGGTACGGATTATTCGTTTCGTTAAAAGGAGGTATTCAACAGCTTCTTGACGCACTGAAAGAAAAAGTAAACCGCGAGGCAACCTATCAGACTGGCCACAGGCTGGTCGGTATCGAACCTCTGGAACCGGGTTACCGATTGACTTTTGAAGTGGATCATGCAGACGAACCGGTGATTAGAGAAGTTGACCGTCTCATTCTGACATTGCCGGCCTTTTTAACGGCTAAACTGGTTGATTCTTTCGCCCCCACTCTGGCGGCACCTTTAAGAGAGATCGAGTACGCATCCTGTGCACTCGTCATCAGTGGCCATCAACTATCTGATTTTAATCATCCGATGGACGCGAACGGGCTCGTTATTCCCTTTGTGGAGAACCGCAAAATCCTGGCGGTTTCGTTTACCAGCCGAAAATTTGCAGGACGCGCCCCGGAAGGTCATATCTTATTACGCACATTCGTCGGGGGAGCGCTACAACCGGAATTGATGAAGTGCAGCGACGAGGAAATAAAACAGTTCACCCTGGAAGAACTCAAAGACATTTTCGGTCTAAAAGCGGACCCCGAATTTATCGAGGTAAACCGTTACGAAGGAGCGATGCCGCAGTATCATGTCGGACATGAACAACGGATTGAGGCAATCCAGAAACAAGCCGCTCTACTTCCTGGTTTAGAATTGGCCGGAAATATCTATGAAGGAGTGGGGATCCCCGATTGCATCCACAATGCGGAAACAACTGCGGAGCGACTCTTAGCAAACTAGTACCCATCCAATAAAACAAACGGGAGCTCTGTCTGGGCAATCACCTTGAGGTCGTTTTCATCCTGCATCGTCGCTTCCAACATGATCGGCATGTTGAACGGACCGACCTGACCTTCCTCGACTTGAATAACGAGTTCTCCAGTTGTCTCTTCCGCTGCAATCTCGATCGGATCGGCAGAAATACCTTTTACATGAGCTGGCAGTTTGAGTGTGACCGTCACTGGTCCTTTCAAACCAATCGCACGACCGATGCGAATTGGAATCGAAGTAGTTTTGCCGGGGGGAATTGAAACAGAACTGATTTCCGCCGCCAGACTGAGCCGCCCCGGGTCAGTTAAGGTAATGACCTGGACGTTCACATCAAACGTGGTGAAACTGACTTTGTGCTCAGTTCCGTCTGGATCAACAATCGTTCCCACCGCCACCAGGTTTGTCCGACTCGTTCTTCCCACTTCCATGAAGGGAGAGAGCTGCAACGGGTAAGCGAATTTTGTTTCCCCGGCAGGCACAATAATTTTCGGTCCGGTGATACCCTGTTTATGACGAATCTGCTTATCCGCCAGACTGATTTCCACCGGACCTTCAAAACCGTTCCGCACCAGTTCGTAATAGCGCATGTAGACTGACCCCCGATTGGCGAACTTCTGCTCAAACTGGGTGGTGAGCTCGAATGGCGTGGGGACGGTCGTCGTCAGATAAATGGTCTCGGTCGATTCATTGACATGCTCGATCTTTGCCTCAGCCAGTTTGCTGATGAGTGTCCCTTCGATTTCCGCTTCACCACGTATTCGAATCGCATTTCGGGCAATGGGGGCCGATTCCTCTGCAGAGAAACTGAGCTCTACTTCGTTTTTTCCTTCCTCAATCGTGGCGGTCTCGTAACTAACCTGCTCCGGCAGATTCTCGACGAGTAAGCGAATAGGTCCACTGAAACTCCCCGTGCGTGTGGCGGTCACTTTCAATTTCCCGGTCGCTCCCCGATCGACGGGGAGAACATAGTTTGCCAGTTGTAAACTGAAATCGGCTTTCTCAACGACCGGTTTTACTTTTAACCGGTAAGCGTAATAGTCACCTCCCCGACTTTCGAAGCGATCCGATATCTGAATCGAATAAATACCGGTAGCGGGAACATCGTAAGTCAGCTTTGAATCAGTGACTCCACTGGTAATGTCATCCGCTGTGGCGACTTCTTTACCTTCAGGATCAAATAGTTTTAATGTCGAATCCAATGGGGAACCCAAACGCGCAGCCCACAAATCGAATTCCACTTTTTCACCGGCAGTCAATTGCAGTTTCCAGGTATCCAACTCTGCAGGCTGGGTGATGCGGCCATTCAGAACCGCGGGCAGCGTCACAGCCTCCGACTGCTGTTCTTCCAGAAATTCGGAAACCTGGTCCACATCAAGAGCGACGCTGCCTGTTACTCCGATTTCACGCAGGGGATTGTATGTAATTGGTGAAAGTGTATTCGAAGGGAGGGTGAACTTGACGGTTTCCTGGGGAAGGTTACTTCCCAGCAACCGGAATGTCGTTTCCTCGTCAGCATGTCCACCAAGCGGATAGATGGCTTCCAGGTGCGGGCCGGTCGAGAGCGTCAGCCGATAGACATAAGGTTGCAGACCGTCATAATTGACATCGGTGATCTGAATCGCATATTCCCCCGCCTCGGGAAGCTCAAACTTAAGAAACGAATCAGCACCATGGTGATCATCATTCTCGGCAATGAGTAGTCCTGAGGCGTTTCTCAGTTCCAGGCGTGCATCCAGTGGAGAACCAATCCGTGATGCCATCACTTCCGCATGAACGATATCCCCTGCGTTCCCGCTGAAGGTCCAAATATCAACATCTTCACGCGGAAAAATTCGACCGTTAATCGTTATTGGCAATGTCACTGCAGTCGGAATGGGGTCGCCATCGATTTCCTCTTCGACAATTTCTGGAAGATCCCCGATCACAAACGGCATGAAAGGGGTAATCCCCTGAGAATTCCAAACCTGCCAACGCCGCAGACCCGGTGCCGCATCCGCTTCAATTGTTACTGCTCCCGCATAATCCCGGGGGTAATCTTCAGCCTGCTGAGAGAGCGGTTTCGGTACGAAGGGTCCCTGGAAGAACAGCGTTTCTGTCTGCTGAACTCGATCTGGAGCACTGATGCCTGCTCCCTGCATCTCAAAGTTTGCCTGATCGTACAGATAATGGCCACCGACCTTGAAATCGACCTTCGTTCCCCGTTGGCCTCCAGCGGGAAAAATATACGACGCGGAAGGAGGCTCCGCTCTTAACGACGATGTCAGAAAGAAGCTTAACCCTGAAAAGAGAAGCATCAAAATCGATTGAGACTGTTTCATGATCAAGAACCTGTCCGTTACAGAGCTATTCGAATGAACGGAGTTGTTAGTCGAGGGAGCGTTGCCCTTTCCAACGGAGCCAGTGGTCAGCGAGAACAATTGCGATCATCGCTTCGGCCATCGGAATGAATCGAGGCAACAAACAGGGGTCGTGCCGTCCCCGGGTTTGAATCGTAGCCGGCTCTCCCTGTTGATTAATGGTGGGTTGTTCAATTGGAAGACTACTCGTCGGTTTGACGGCTGCCCGCAGGATGATCGGCATACCACTAGTGATTCCCCCCAGCATACCGCCATGATTATTGGAGGTCGTGTAGACTTCAGGTTTCCCTTCAGCCCCTTTCTGAGCGTTGAAGATATCATTGTTCTGGGAACCACGCATCGTTACGCATCCAAACCCGATACCGTATTCCACTCCCAATACTGCCGGTAAGCTGAAGAGGGCTTTGGCGAAGTCCGCTTTGATCTTGTCGAACACAGGTTCTCCCAAACCTGCGGGAACCCCAGTTGCGACAATTTCTGCCGCTCCGCCGATGGAATCTCCTTCTTTACGAACTTCTTCAATCAGAGAAACCATTTTGGCAGCGGCATCGTAATCGGGACAGCGAACGATATTCGGGGAACCGTCCTCTAACTGTTCAACCATGTCGAGAGTAATCGAAGCGGGATCGTCAATGTCTGCGTTAATGTCCCCCACTTGGGAAACGTAGCCGATGACTTTGCCGCCGAATTCCTGTTCGATCAATTTTTTGGCAACAACCCCGGCAGCAACACGAACTGTCGTTTCCCGCGCACTGGAACGTCCACCACCGCGGTAATCACGAAAGCCGTATTTGGCATCGAACGTGTAATCGGCATGCCCCGGTCGGTAAAGCTCTTTGATATTCGAGTAGTCTTTACTCCGCTGGTCCTGATTTCGGATCAAGATCGCTAGACTGGTCCCCGTGGTGCGACCTTCAAACACACCTGAGAGAATTTCAGGATGATCATCCTCTTTGCGTTGAGTCACAATTTTGCTCTGGCCCGGTTTGCGACGGTTCAAATCGACCAGTAAATCTTCCTCACAAAGCGGAATCCCCGCCGGTACGCCGTCGATGATGACCACATTCGCCGGACCGTGACTTTCCCCGGCGGTTGTAATGCGAAAAGATTGTCCGAATGTATTCCCTGCCATCGTGTGCTATTCAATCTAAACCGGTGGATACCAATGACTAACTGTGAATCAGTTGAAAATAAACCAGAAACTGGTCCCAGTATAACGGATCAGACCGATTTCTCACCATCAGGCAGTTCCAGAATCAGAGACTATTTCCACGGGAGAGCTTGAAATTCGGGACCAACCTCTTTCGCCTTGAGGGAAATGCTTATAATCAGTCAGGAAAGTCTACTTACAACTGCGCTGAAATCAACAACCTGAAAAGGGCAAAATGAGCTCCCCAGATCCAGACCGCCGCCGACCAAATCCATTCAATTTTCCCTGGGGTAACCAACCCTCAGAAAATCAAAAGCGGCAAATTCAGATTTCTGGATGTCTGATATTATTCCTGTTGCTCTTCGTCGGTTGTCTGCTTCCATTTTTTCTGATTGACGCCGCCCAACAGGCCCTCATCAATTTGAATTTGAGTCCCACCGGAGCCATTCTGGTTCTATTGGGGATCATTATCGGCTCTGCTATTAATATCCCTATCTCGCGAAGTTTGACGGGACGAACGGTCGAAGTTTCTACTCAGTCCCCATTTGCGCAATGGCCACCCGTATTTCGGGGAGAACGTCTCAACGAGGAGTTAATCATCACAGTCAACGTGGGTGGGTGCGTGATTCCCTCTCTGCTGGGTGTCTGGCTATTGAGACCAATCCTGGAAGAGGGGGGCAGGGTCGTCCTTGTTACCCTGTTGGGCATGGGATTGAATAGCACGATCTGTTACTTCGCTTCTCGGCCAATCCAAGGTTTGGGGATTCTACTTCCGTTATGGGTACCCGCTCTGACTGCCCTTGCTGTACCGTGGATCGCATTGAATCAACCCGCATATGATTCATTTCGACCTGCAACAGCTTATTTGATCGGAATCAGCGGCCCCCTCATTGGTGCGGATCTGGCTCGCTGGAAAGACTTCCTCAAAATTGGTTCCGGTATGGTTTCCATTGGTGGTGCCGGAACCTGGGACGGAATCTTGTTATCCGGACTGGTAGCCGCTTTCTTCGCGTGAGCAGCTTTCTGATCTTATTTGGGCAACGTCGAATTAATTGATTCCATCATCAATGGAATTCATTCATCAGCAAGCTGAAAACCATCGGGAAGGTAACTTCCATTTGAATTACTATTCTGATCATTGGCCGTGTACAAAGCACTTCCAATATTTCCAGTCGTTTTAGTTGAGATCCCGCCGGAGCTACGTAACCGTAACTCAGTCATGAAGGGGTTACTGGCCCCCGTGAAGGCATGACCATTGATCACGTTATACATCACCAGTTCATTTTCGTTCCAATGCTCGATAATGTTATCGGCGACGATGGCATCGACGACGTCATAGTCATCCCCGCCCACCAGCACGATCGCGGCATTTCCTTGCGAGTTATAGACTTCGTTAGCAATTAACTCGATGACGGTTGTATCACCCACGCTAATGCCGTGCCCGGCAGATTTACGAATGATATTACTGGAAATCTTAAGTCGATCAGCGCCTTTTACATGAATCGCATTTCTTATACGACTGAGTCCTTCAGCAGACCCAGCCTCTACCAACACATTGTTGACAACCAGAATGTTGTAACAACGAATGGCCTCCTGTGCGAGTTCCGGATTTGATGCGTTGTTATACCAGGACCGAATCAAGATTCCACTGTTCACCGTATTAGTAATCCAGTTACTGTCGATCGTGACGTTCCGAACCCCGGTCAAAGCAATTCCCCGGCCCTGAGAGAGCGCATGATCGTTACTGCGCCCGATGATCGAGTTATAAGTGATCGCAATATTACTGGGTGCCAGGGAGTTATTGATGGCAAATTCAGTCCCAGCGTGAACGGCGACCGCATCATCGCCGACATTTTCAAACTTATTGTACGAAATGAACAGGTTATCGAGTGGATAGGGTACAAAACTGGGATCCTGCTGATCAACCAGAGGAAAGGAAGTGATTCCATCCCGTCCTACGTCATGAATGTTGTTACTGGTGAAGGTTCCATTGATCATCCCAATGTTGCAAA
>JAGQQC010000236.1 GCA_020426395.1 Planctomycetaceae bacterium | reverse complement strand
GACGTGACGACCTTCGTGCATTCAACTGACATGAGGAACCGATTTCGTTCGGAGTGTCTTGATTCACGTGTTCGTCTGAAGAAATCTCTTTGGGATTTCACAAAGATCGGGTTGCTTAAGAATCCCCGGTCAGGAGACTGAATTTCAGTCCGGTAACTTACCGTCTCCACCTGACTGGCCTGCGAAATAACAAGCTAACTCGTTCTACCCTGGCGACCCGAATCAGGCTCCCTCCTAATACTTCTCATCTGCAGAAGCCCTCATCTCAACAACACAGATAAACAATCCAACGACTATCAATCAAGGAGTTTGAGGTGTCGAAAACCTTATTCGCGACTTTTGTATGTACCCTGATTCTGGGAGTCGCCCATCGTCTACCTGCTCAAACTGAGCTCTACCTGGCGCTCTCCAGCCCGGAGCGCGTAGTCAATGATATTAACGCCATACTTGATCTCGCCACGGCAGAAGAACAAGAACAAAAGCAGGTTCTTAACGACTACTTCGATTTGCTTTTGGACGGAATTGATTCTTCGCTCATTTTGAAACTGGATGTCCTTTCCAAAGAAGAAGCAGCCCGTTATCGGATTTTCTTCCCAGTCACTCAAAAGACTCGAGAGTTCCGCGAAAACCTGAAAGGGTATGACTTTCTCTCCCGACGGGATAAAAACAATGCTTCCCTTTATATCATCAGAGGGGAATATGACGGCTTCCTTTTATTTCAGTTGCCCTATGCAATTCTGGTCAAAGAAGAGGAAGACCTGAACACGATCAAAGTCGGAGCGATGAACGCTTTCTCGGTACACAAGGAACTGGAGGATAAACCGGAAGTCGATGTAATCCTCAGCCTCGACAATGAAGGGGGCGATGTTGAACAACGTCACAAAGATTTTAAGGGCATTGAAAAACTCATCAAAGCTTATGTAACCCGGGAAGAAGGAGAGTCGGCTGAAGACTTCGCTGTACGGGAAGCAACCGCCAATCTGCTGATTTCTGAACTTGAACGCATTTACGCAGAATCCAAATCGATGCTGACAACCTGGAGCCTTCCTGCTCCAGTGGTGAACGGAACATTCACGACCAATGTCGCTCCGATTGCGGAAACATCACTGGCCGGAACGGTCAATGAACTGAAATCCCATGTAAGCCAGTTCGCCGGCATTCCTTCGCGCGATGATGCAATCCTGAAAGCCCGGATCCTGTTACCCGTCGACGACATTCGCCAGAAAAACATGAGCGAATACTTCAATCTGTTGAAAACATCGTTCGACAAAAAAATCAGCGACAATGCCGAACGGTCTGAAGAATCGAAAAGAGCTTACACTGAAGCAACCGACAAGTTTTTCGAAATGTTGAATGAGAGTATCAAGTCAGGTTGGCTGGATGCCCTCGCCCAGGTTTACAACAACGACCAGGGTCGCGTCTCTCTGGCTGCTGTGAACTCTGTCAACGGAGAAGAAGCTCGAAAAATTCTGGAGCTGATCCCCAAAACGGCTCCCGGGCGATCTATCGAATTCGATATCGACAAACAGGGTGATGTTTCGATTCACAAAGTCACCTTGGAAGAAGGCGCCCTGCAGACATTGCAAGGTTTCTTCGGCGATGAAGTCGTTCTTTATGTGGGAACTTCTGATAAAGCATTCTGGGCTGCCGCAGGAGCAAACGCCGTCGAGGAATTAAAAACAGCCATCACCCAGGCGGAAGCCGCTCCGGCCCAGACTGAGGAATCCAAGCAGTTTGTGGACTTAAAACTGACTGTCGGCTCCTGGATTGAAACGCTGCATAAAGCGCGCGGCGATTCAGCAAATCAGAAGATGTACGACTTCGCCAAGGTCGCTTTTGCAGAAGGGGCGGATGCCATCACGTTGCAACTGAACCAGAATGGAGACTTGATCGATGGTGATCTGCAGATCGAGCAAGGAGTTCTCCGTTTCGTGGCCAAAATGATCGCCGACTTCTCTGCCGAAAATCTGGAAGAGTAATCTTCTCCACTAAGTGGAATCTCACTCTCAATAAACCCAATGCTGTGGAACGATCAGGTTCCACAGCATTTTTTATATTTGCGTCCGGAGCCACATACGCAAGGATCATTCCGGCCAGGAAACTGACCGGGACGCAATGGTTGATTCGCAGCAGGTTTGGGACGGGCTGCCACTGGTTTTTCTTTTTTACGTAATTGTTGCATCACATTCGCAGGAGATCGATTCTCTTTAATCTCCTGAACCATCGCTTTCATCACTGGATCGATGTGATTAAAAAACAGTTTATACCCCGCACAGAGATAATTCAGTCCCTCATCTCCTCCCGGAGTGGTAATGAATCTGTTCTTGGGGCACCCACCGTTACAGACAAACCGAACTTCGCATTCTCTGCAATAGTTCGGAAGGGTGGCTTCTTTATCGATACCGAATTGGATCTGACGTTCCGAATTCGCAAGAATCGGAAGAGCTGTCTGCTGGATATTCCCCAACTGCCAATCTGGCTCGACGAAATGATCACAAGAAAAAAGATCACCGTTATGTTCCATAGCTAAAGCGCGGCCACACTGCTTTCGAAAAATGCAAAGTCCAGGTTCATAGCCCAACCAGGCCGAGAGAGCCTGATCAAATATTTGCACGAAGACTTTTCCGATATCGCGTCGGCTCCATTCATCAAACACGTCAACCAGGAACTGCCCATACTGCTCCGGTAATACGGAACGTTCTGAAACAAGATGTCCCCATGCTTCTGTTGGCGCATCAGTTGGAGGAACCGCTGGCTGGTCGTGTTTTTCCAATTCATGTTCGACAATCGGAATGAACTGTAAATGCTCCGCACCATTGTCACGCAGATAGGTATACACCTTTCTGCCCAACTGAGCATTAACCCGGTTCACTACCACCAATACGTTGAAATCGACCTGATGTGCTTTTAACAAGCGCAACCCGGCAAGTACCTTTTCAAAGGTGGGGTTCCCTTTTTTGTCATAACGATAGTGATCGTGAACTTCAGCAGGACCGTCGATTGAAATGCCGATCAGGAATTGATGTTCTTTGAAAAACTGACACCATTCCGCATTCAGTAACACACCGTTGGTCTGCAATGTGTTCGCATACTTCATCCCGGGGGGAGCATGTTTCTGCTGCAAACGGACAACTTCTCTGAAGAACTCGACTCCCAGTAAAGTCGGTTCCCCTCCCTGCCAGGCAAAGGTAATTTCAGGAACGTCTTCTGGCTGTGCAGCGAAATATTGCTGAATGAATGATTCCAGCAGTTCGAGCGACATCCGCCAGCGTTCGCTCGAAGGATACAAATCTTCTTTCCGCAAGTAGTAGCAATACTCACAGTCAAGATTGCAGATGGGGCCAATCGGCTTCACCATCACATGCAATCCCTGTTTTTCGAACGGAATGACTGTCATGAGGGACCAGGTCTGTTGCTACGCTTAAGATGCGAGAGAATGCGAAGAGTGATCTTAGAACCCTGTGCTGGGACAAGTTGCCCTTTCTTTGCAGGTTATCTTACAGAGACAATCCAATTTCAGGCTGGGTTCTAAGACAAACCGTATTATAGGCATCCCCACCGCGTATTACATCCGGCCGTTTCGCAGAAACAATCTTTTCAGGCGAGTACATTCAGCTTGATTGGGGTCTCATTTCGGCGGTCTTCCCAGACTTCATCATAGAAGCCGAAGGTCTCTTGAGGCTTACCCATCCACTCTTGAACGAGCCGAGAGGTTCTTAATGCATGAACTCTCCAGGCTGTCAACGGCGTACTGACAAAACGACAAATGGGAAGAGTTTTATTTCGCAAGCGGGTCGCGATGCTTCCCCACGTTGTGGGAATGATGATATTGAGATCCCCTCTGCGGCAACTATCTTCCAGCAACATTTTCATTAAGACCAATCGAGATTCTCGAGGCCATCCGACACGTGAAGCCAATGCCAGCATTTCGAGACGGCCCTGATGGGCGAGTCCATAAGCAGCGGCAATCGGTTCTTCATCCACATACAGAACTGACCAGTCCGCAACGGCATGCTTTACGGCTGAATCATGAATTCGTCCGATGAAATCATGGTTTCGGGTTCCCCGTCGTTCGCTATTTTTTCCAATCGGATTAGCGACGTTATCGGCAAGAATTTTCTGGAGATGCTGATAAATTAAGTTATCACCCGGTTCATCGGTTTGATTTTCTGCAATGGATCGACAACGCATCAAACGGACTCGCCCCATTGCTTGAAGTCGACGCTCCATCGAATGGGCTTCCTGCCGGATTTCAGCATCTGCATTCGTCCAGAAGGAATACCATCCCTTCTCCAGATTGATGAGCGAACATTCCCGGCTGTCATGTTGTTCCAGTTTCATTCCATGCAGAATGCCGGCGGTTTGCAACCGTTCTTTTTCACGCCCCTGCTTAACAAGTCCGGTCCAATCAAGATAATCCCAATTCCGTCCCGATTTTTTCAAATGCTTAATTACGGTTTGCAAGATGATCGTTTTATGGGGTCCGATTGTATTATAAAACGAATGCCATTCTTCCATGGGAAATGTCAACACCCGCAACGTCCCGAGTGAAGTCGTCATCGGACGAATGACGAAGGGAACAAACCCGATCGGTTTTCCCATCAAGCTCACCATGAGTACTTTCAACTGGTCTCGTAATCCTGCTTGCGTACAAGTTGCTTCGAACGCCTCGTACGACTGCAGAAAACTGGAATCAGGTGTCTGGCCCCATAAGCGATTCCAGACATCAGAAACCGAGCTCAATTCTTCAAAGTTGTGATACTCAGAAACAATCAGCATGATACTGCTCCACAGAGGACATAAATTTGCCCCGGATCTTCGGGACACCATCTGAATTGCAACCCGTGTGCCCGAGCACTTTCAATTCGAACCAGTTTGCGATAACCTGTTGACAGGCAATGACTAACAACTTCACACCAAAACAGATAGCCATTCTTTCCACCCCCTGAAACCGTTGCCAATTTGAATCGATTCCACCCGGAATGTTGCCAAAAAACAACAGGAAACTGGGTGTTTCCAGCTGTTTTGAAGAGCTCTTCATGCCGCTCCGAAACAGATTTCCCCGTTTGACTGACCCGATCGTTATACTGCGTAGTACGTGTTCTCAATTCCCATTTTTCTTCCTCGAAAACAGTCCACTGCATGCCACTCATTCTGGAACTCAAAACTGAATTAACACTCTCGGTCGAAGTCGATTCGATTCGATTGGAAGAGGTGCAGTCGCTATCGACAGAGGAGATAGCTGCCCTCCCCCTTCAGCATGGGAACCAGCAAGTTCCCCTCGGTTCGTTCTTCGAGGTGACCGGTTCAGCGGCGGAAGATTTGACGATGATCTGGAGAGGTGACTGTTCCCGCGTCAAACGGATCGGAACAGGCCTGTCGAATGGAACCATTCGTATTGAAGGGCATGCGGGTAATCACGTTGGAGCTGAGATGACCGGAGGACAAATTGAAATCAGAGGAAACGCGGGAGACTATGCCGGAGCCGAAATGCGAGGAGGCACCTTGACTATTTCGGGTAATGCCGGAAACTCGCTTGGGGCCACCTACCGTGGCGCGACAAAAGGAATGCGGGGGGGTGAGATTTTTGTGGGGGGAAATGCTGGTAATGAAGTTGGTCGAGGATTAAGACGGGGGCTGATTGCCGTCCAGGGCGACATTGGAGATGCTGCAGGATTCAAAATGCTGGCGGGGTCACTTCTCTTATTCGGCGCTGCAGGTCCGCAGTTAGGTGCAGGGATGAAACGGGGGTCCATCGTCTGTTTCGATTCCCCACGTGTTTCAAAACTGCTTCCCACCTTCTTGCCCGCTTCGCGATATCACCCTCTCTTTCTCCGCTTTTATCTTGACCGCTTACGCGAGCAGGGTTGGGCTGTCCCTGCGAAACTTAATCAGCAAAACTTTACCCGATATTGTGGCGACTTCGCCTCGCTGGGTCGGGGAGAAATCCTGTTCGCCGAATAAATCCCTCTCTCTGATACAACGAACGACAAGTTCACTCCCCCCAAACTTTAGAGATATAATATTGAGCGATTGATCCAGTCAAATGACCGAGCTCCTAAACACCGCTGACCGGCTTCGCAGAAACGCACAAGCGTTTCCTGATCAAGCCGCCATCCTGGAGGCGATTCCCGGGAAAAGAACTCCGGGTGGACAATTAGTGTTTTCGGAAACGCTCTTTCGAGAACTAGATACAGAGAGCGAATTGCTAGCACTCGGGCTGCGAGAATTGGGAATCAAACCGGGTGATAAATTGACCTTGATGGTGCCGTACAGTGCCCAGATGTTGAAGCTCACTTTTGGGATCGTCAAATCAGGGGCAACCGTCGTACTGGTCGATCCTGGCATGGGTCGCAAGAACATTTTGAGTTGCCTGCAACAAGTCGATCCTGAAGGGTTTATTGGAATTCCAATTGTGCAGGTAGCTCGCCTGTTGAACCGCAAACGCTTTCGGAATGCTCACTTCAATGTGACGGTTGGGAAACGCTGGTTCTGGGGAGGTCCCACCTATGAAACCGTGTTAAAACGTGGACAGGAAAGTTCGCTGGAACCTTACTTGACCAAAGCGACTGATCCCGCAGCGATCATTTTTACCAGCGGAAGTACTGGTCCTCCCAAAGGTGTCCTCTACGAACATGGCATGTTTGACGCCCAGATCGGAATGTTGCAAAACCACTTTCAAGTAAAACCGGGAGGCATCGACCTGGCTGCGTTTCCCTTGTTCGGACTGTTCAACACTGGGCTCGGCGGGACAACCGTCATTCCCGAAATGAATCCCACTCGACCCGCCGACGTCGACCCAGCTTTGATGGTCCAGACAATCCATCAACTGGGTGTAACTCAGGCATTCGGTTCACCTGCATTCTGGAATCGGGTCGGTCGTTATTGTGAACAACATCAAATTCAATTCCCCACCTTAAGATTGGCACTCTCAGCAGGAGCGCCTGTTCCAGTCCACGTACTCAAACGGGTTCTGAAATTTTTCACTCAACCGAGTGATGATATTTTTACGCCGTATGGAGCCACCGAGTCTCTCCCGGTTTGTTCAATTGGGGGTCGGGAAGTTCTCAATGAAACGGCTCAAAGGACAAGCCAGGGGGCGGGGACCTGCGTCGGGAAACCGGTTGAACCCGCTCAATTAAAAATCATTCGCCTCACGGATGGTCCGATCGAATCAATGGACGACGTTGAGGAACTC
>JAGQQC010000235.1 GCA_020426395.1 Planctomycetaceae bacterium | reverse complement strand
AAAAAAAAAACGAACCGCTTGGCAAAGAACTGGTACTTAAAGAATTCATCCCAGATAACACCGCCGACGATGAGAACCAGAATAACACCGAGAATCAAAAAACGCTTTCGGGAAAACATCCGTCTGGGGGCAGCAGCGGGATACGAGTGATTTGATTGAGAAGTTGATAACAAAGCCATCAGGGTGAAGTTCCCTCCTGGAAGATCACTGAATGTAAAGCGAAGTAGTAACGCGTTCCGTCACGTGTTTTTGTGATGTTCAAAGTTTAGCTTGATTCAGCGAATGGCATGAACCCCAGTCTGCCCATTTTCATAGAAACTGAACAGGATCTTCTCCAAGTGGCAAAATTGTGGACACGACTAAGGGCGATTGGAAATGATCTGTTCATAGTAATCACGATATCGCCCCGCCACGAGAGGCCAGTCAAACTGAGAAATGAAGTCGGGGACTGCCAGACGGTAACGATGTAACCGCTCCGGTTCAGACATACAGAGGTGGAGGTTGGCGGCTAACGCGTTTATATCTTCAGTCGGGGATAGCAGGCCATGGTTATCCTGTTTGACCAACTGCGTGTTCCCACCGACAGCCGTGGCCACGACGGGTAACCCCGAGGCAAGGGCTTCTAGAATCACATTGGCGAACGGTTCCCGGCGGGAAGGACAGATGAAAAACTGTGCTGAACGATAGAGATTGACCTTCTCCTGTCCCGAAACATGACCGACAAGGTGGACTCGATCCTGCTGCCCAAGCTCTACGATTAACGAACGTAAGTTTTCTTCTTCCGATCCCGTTCCCCCAATCAGTAAATCGAATTGAGGATTTTCCAATTCGGCATAGGCCTTAATCAGGAGATCGAATCCTTTGCGGTGGGAAAGATTTCCCAATGACAGACAATAGGGATGAGAGTGGGGGTAAGCTTCGCCGTTTGAAAACTTCTGCAGGGAAACGCCATTGTGGATGACATGGATTTTATTAATCGGGATGTCGAGCTTGGCGATCTCGTCCCGCAGATAATCACCTTGAGCAATGATTCCTTCCACTTGTTGTAAAGTTGTGCGGATTCGGTTTTCGATTCGTGGATGTTTCCGCATTCGCTCCCCAGGCAGAATGTCGGAGCCATGCGGGCGGACGACAACAGGGACACCGGTCAGTTTCGAAAAAGCCCTTGCGACATAGGCGGGCGGGTAAGCCGCGTGACAATGGATCACGTCAAAATTAATCTGCCGATGCAACTTCAGTAGTCGTGGGAGTAACAAGCGTAATCCGAAATGTTTGGAGAACGGTTTTCGGTAACGTTCCACAAAATAGGGAGCCCGATCATCGTAGGGTTGTCGGGAGCGGGGCGCCATGACGAGGACATAGTCTCCCCGGTTCACGAGTTCTCGCGCTAAATGATCGAGAACCATTTCCGCGCCACCGACATTCGGGAAGAAGGTATCCGTCAACATGCAGATATTCATGGACACCCTTCCAGAACCACGGAACTCCATCTGTCGCTAACTAAACGGCGACTTCGATTTCACAATCTATCAGCAGCTTTCGCAAACTTTCCAGGGGGAGGCCAACGACATTGGTCAAGCTTCCCTGGATCGATTTAACAAAGACGGATCCGGCTTCCTGAATCGCATAACCCCCCGCTTTTCCAAGTGGTTCTTCAGTGGACAGATACCAATCCAGCAGCGGCAAATCGGCACGGCGGAAAGTCACTGTCGTGCGCAAGACTGATTCGTGCAACCAGCCGGTTGAATCAACGAGGCAGAGTGCTGTTAAGGCCCAATGATCGCGACCGAAGTAATACTTTTTGAACCAGGCCTCTACTTCGGATTTCCAATCCCCATCCTCATGAGGTTGTCCCAGGACATGTAACGTTTCGACTTTATCGTGGACCTGTCGTGGCTCCGAACAGACGATAACGGTGTCGGCTGTCAGGACCGCCTGATAATCGGTCCGCCCTGCATCTTCGAGTTGGGCGATGACATCGTCATTTTTTGTGCGCGCGATTTCGGAAACGAGTCGTTCAATTTCCCGCCAGGTATGCGCATCATGAAACCCGGACTCCACCGGATTGGCCGGTTCCAGAATTTCAATCTGCTCTTTGGGGATGAGAAGTTCCAGTAATTCCGCGCGGCGCGGCGAACGGGAACCGAGGATAATTTTTCCTGGGGTATCAGCCATCGTATCCATCAGTTGAAAAACAGGAGCAGAAAGAAGAAGAGTTTCCGTGCTCTTCAAATGTCATTCATTCTTGAAAGTATGATCTTACTGCGCAATAAAAATGAGCACCATGCATGGCGCTCATTTTTTAGTTTAACCATCAAATGCCCAAGACGGGCTCAAGGGAGAAGAAATTCTCCCGAGCCGGGGCTACTTGGCGTTTAACATGTTGCTCAAGCGGGCACGACGGGCAGCACGCAGACGGGTGCGACGACGGGCGTCGGAGGGTTTTTCGTAATACTCTCGACGACGCATTTCTTTTTTAACGCCGGCATGTTCAACCAGTTTACGGAATCGTTTTACAGCATCTTGAACAGACTCATTGTCTCGCAAACGTAACTTGACCACTAGTTTTCCTTTTATCTCCTGAAGAAAGATTCTTTCGAGAGCTTCATTTCTTGAGGAAGACGGCTCTCAAATTGTTGTTTTATACATTTGTCCACAAATAAGTGTGGGACCTCAGTTTGGGGTGAACGGTACAGAATATCTGAAGCCAGGCTCAGCTTCAATTCTAATCGAGGGGGAAATTCGGTCAATGAACCTCAAATAAGAGCAGAAAATGACCATTTTGCCTGATCCGACGACTGACTTCACTAATGCTTATCCCTCTTTGACCAGTTTTCGGAGAATCTCGACCCCGCGTTCCAATGTTTTCTGCTCTGCCGCGTAAGAGATACGGAAGTGGGTATCCGCTGAACTGAAGACATTTCCGGGGATAATGAGAAGGTTATTCTCAATCGCTCTTTTGACGAATTCAGTCCCGGTTCCCCAGGGTGCTTTGACGAACAGATAAAACGCGCCGTCCGCCCCTCGGATGTCGTAATCATCTCCCAACTCCTGGAGCATGAAGTCCCGCTTCTGTTTGTACTCTTCAACATAGGGGGAGATGTCATAATCGAGCGCCGACAACCCGGCCCACTGCACCGGATGCGGAGCGCAAACAAACGTGAACTGTTGCAACTTGATCATCTGTTGCAATATTTCCTGTGGTCCATGCACATAACCCAGACGCCAACCGGTCATCGAGTGGGATTTGCTGAAGCCATCAATCACGAGTGTCTCTTCGTTCCAAGTGGTCGGACTGCAAAAGTTATCGTCGTAACAGAATGAGCGATAAATCTCATCGCTGATCAAGACGATCTCCTTCTCTTTCGCCAACTTGGCGAGTGCTTCCATCTCAGCCGGGGCACCTACCGTTCCCGTCGGATTTGCGGGAGAATTGCAGATGATAAGCTTGGTTTTATCCGTAATCGCCGCTTCAACTTTATTCACATCGATTTGGAAGTCAGGATAAGTGCTAATCAGCACCGGAACTCCTCCCGCCAGTGAAACGAGATGTTTATACATCACGAAGAAGGGATCAAAGATGATTACTTCCTCGCCCGGGTTGACTAACGTTGAAATCGCCAGCATGAGGGCTCCGCTGGTACCGCTACTGACGAAGACTTTTCTATTCGGTTGCCCATACTGCTTATCGACATCTGCTTGCAGACGCTGTAATAACGGAGCGATCCCTTGCGTCTGGCTGTACGCATTTTTTCCTTCTTCGACCGCCTTGTAGAGAGCCTCCCTAATCGGTTGTGGGGTATCGAAGTGAGGCTGACCGATACTCAGATTCACCGGGTCTTTCATGTTTGCCGCAAGGTCGAATACTTTGCGAATCCCCGAAGCATCGATCTTGTGCATTCGGTCGGCAATCCAGGTTTCTTTCATCGGTCTATTCTTTACTTTTGAAAATCATGTTGGGTAGCCCAGACAATCTCGTATGAGTTGTCTGGGTCGCGTAGCGACACAAAGCCTTCTTACGTCGCAATTATGAAATGCATCCTGAAGCAGTTCCAGCGTATCAGCAATCAGCACCTTAGGTGTCCAGTCAACCTTTGTTAATCGTCTGGGCCACCCTCCCCTGTTTTTCAAGATTATAGGCAACTGCCCATCCCGTTGTTTAGGGATCAGAGACTTGAGCAAGCTGATTTACCGGGTCTGATGCGCCCCTTAAGCGAATCCAGACGAGGGGGGAATGCTTCGGGGCAGCTTCTTCTGCGGTCCAGGTCCTTTTTCGAACGGACTCGTAGTTGGCCACATTACCGATCTCTGAGAGGTCGGACTCAAAGGCCAGCATGTTGGTTTGCTCATCTTCTCGCAGATAGTCTGCGATCGACTCCGGGTTTTCAACTCGCTGGACTTCACTCCCCAGATAAAACACAAACGGATGCCATTCCCCCGTTTTGTAGGTCAGAATTTCTGATTGAGGGCCCAATTCTCGGCGTATCTCATTGGCGAAGCGGGCGGCTGCCGCTCGGTGGTCTCGACCAGGGATAATCTGGGCATTGGCAATCAGATAACAGACCAGCCCCATCACTGCCAGAGCCGATAATGAAGCTGGCATTTTTCCACGATGGGAAAACCAGAGCGAGGTTAAGAAACCGCTGGCCAGCGTAAGGCCCAGATAAATCGCAGTCGAGTGCATCCAGGGCCATTTGTGATCGATGAGATAGAATGTTCCTCCAGCCGCTCCGATGGCAATGACACCGAACAGAATTGCTCTCCAGCGGGAAAAGAACCGAGCGACCTGAGGAAGATAGGCTTCCACACGCACAATTTGGGTTCCCGCCATTAGTGAGAGGAGGGGTAACAACGACATCAGGTAATGTTTATGTTTATTCGCCTGCGAGGTCATGATCGCCAGTTGCACCAGGAACCAAATCCAGAGAAACCGTTCATTTGGATCCTTTTCTTTCCAGGCTTTCTTCCAACTGGAAGGCCATGCTGCGACAGCGAACAATGACCAGGGGAGCATAGAGGTGATCATATGCGGACCGTAATACCAAAACGGTTCTGATCCCAGTTCGCCCACGGCACGGCCGACGGTTTCACTCTCCCAAACATCCCACGCGCCTGGCAGTCTTTGGAGTACCAGATAAGGCCAGATAAAGATGGCCGCGGCGGCGAACAATATTCCAACCGGGTTCAGCATTTTGAGAAAATCGCCGAATCGTTTCTGGATCAAGAAGAAAACCACAGTTGGCGCGATGACCATCACCGGTCCGTAATGAAACTTGGCTAACCAGGTGAGCGAAAGGACCGCAAAGATGGCAGTAATCCGCCCAAAAGATTGTTTGTAGCTGGCTTGTGGATCGGACGTGGCCACCAGATACAATGCGGTGGTCGTCAGCAGGCAAAGTGTCATGTCGATCTCTGCCTTACGCCCAAAATCGAGCACATAGACGGCAGTCAACTGTACGAGCGCCGCCGCGAGACCCACATTTCGTCCGTACCAGCGCGTTCCCCAGTGAAAGATCAATCCCGCCAGTAGTATTGCAGCAATTGCTTGCGGAAGTCGCGCGGTCCATTCATTCAAATCACCGAACAAAGTTGCCGAAGTGGAAAGTACCCAATAGACCAAGGGGGGTTTTTTGAGTCGGGGAATGCCGGCATAGTAAGGAACGACAAAATTACCCGATTCGAGCATCTCCTGGGCAGGGACGACAGCGAACCCTTCGTGCGAAGAGAACGTTCGATAACCAGCCAAGTTAAAAAATAGAACCAATGCACCGACCAGAAAAACCAACACCCCCTTGCCGACCCAGGTTCGGTAAAAGGGTTGTGATGAAATATCAGATTGGGCGGGGCGGTCTACTGTCATCTTGAATCATTCAAGGAAGGAAGAGCCTGGCACAGCGTGTGAGATGGGGTCAAGCCGCACGACGCTCGTCAAAGGCACGCGGGAATTCTTGTTTCGTCTCGAAGTTTTTCAAATGCCGGATTGCATAGGGTTGTTTCTTGCGAACCTCGAAATATATCCGCGCGCCCAATTCTCCCAGCATCCCGAGGATAAAGAACTGGATTCCAACCATGACTGAGAAAACCGTCAAGGTAAACAGGGGGTTGCCGGTCATGTCGACGCCCGAGTAAAGCTTCATGCCGACCGTGAGTACCCCGGAGAGCACACCAACACCTCCCGCAATCAATCCCATCGTGCCGAACAATCGCATCGGGCTGACGAGGTATTGGATCAGATATTTGACGGTGATCAAATCAAGCAGGACTTTGAATGTTCGGGAGATTCCATATTTCGTTTCACCGAACTGGCGCGGGTGATGTTTCGTCACGACTTCCGCACACTTTGCTCCCCGCCAGGCGGCGAGAATCGGAATGAACCGGTGCATGTCTCCAAACAGTTCCAGTTCCTGAGCAACTTCGCGGCGTATGGCCTTAAGCGTACATCCCAGATCGTTGACCGGGAAGCCGGTCACTTTGGAAATCAACCAGTTGGCAATTATGGAAGGAAGTTTGCGGTTGATAAAGGTATCCTGCCGGTTCTTTCGCCAACCGTGGACGAGGTCGTATCCTTCCTCAATTTTATCCACCATCATGGGAATGTCGGTCGGATCGTTCTGCAGGTCACCATCCATCGTGATCAGAATGTCACCCGAAGCGTGACGCAATCCGGCAGCCATCGCGGCAGTTTGGCCGAAGTTGTTGCGGAATTCAATCACCTTAATTCGCTCATCCTGCTGAGCGAGTTTAGCGAGCTCCTCGCGAGAACCGTCAGTGGAACCATCGTCCACCAGCAGGATTTCATACTCTCGGTCCATCTCTTCCAGAACCGGAGTGAGGGCAGCGTACAGCCGAGGAATATTCTCGACTTCATTGTAAATGGGGACAACGATAGACAGGCTGTTCATCGATCCGTTCAATCCTTGAACGAGGGACAATCCATTGTGTTAAGTTCATGGAATCGGCACCGAGCAAAGCCCGGCGCCGATCACTGATACGCGCGCGAGTTGGCCCGCACACTTCATTAGTAGTAAGTTTTACAAATTACGTCAGTTACGTCCAGACCGGTTTTTGCCGGGGGTAGGACAGAAAACAGGTGAACCTGGGTTCCGGTGTTGTGTCCCCTCTCTGATAATCATTGGAGAAATGATTTACCAAA
>JAGQQC010000234.1 GCA_020426395.1 Planctomycetaceae bacterium | reverse complement strand
ATTTAGTTAACCCCCAGATATTGGAACGGGCGACGCGGCTATGCAGGATGTCTCCGACCAATGTTACCGTCAGCCCTTGCAGTGAACCTCGATGTTCTCGAATCGTGAAAATATCCAGCAATGCCTGAGTCGGGTGCTCATGGGTGCCGTCGCCCGCGTTCAGAACGGGAACTTTCAGATGTCGGGCAAGCAGATGAGGAGCCCCGGGAGTTCGATGCCGGACGACAACTTGAGAGACTCCCATCGCCTCAATATTGCGAGCCGTATCGATAAAGGTCTCCCCTTTCGACAAGCTACTGCTGGCGGCGGTGAAATCGACGGTGTCCGCACTCAAGCGTTTTGCAGCCAGACTGAAGCTGGTTTTTGTGCGGGTCGAGGGTTCAAAGAAAAGATTGGCGATGGCGGAACCACTGAGGAAATCGAGCTTTGGCTTTCCCTCTTCCGCAAGCTTCTTGAATTCCGCCGCTCGATCAAGAATGATCGTGATTTCTTCTGCCGAGAGATCTTCCAGACCGAGAAGGTGTTTTTTTGACCAGCCGTGTGTCATCAATTTATCCAACGAAGGAAAAGTGTTCGGGAAATCGACCCATCCCATCTCTTCGGGATCGGGTCTCCCAGATGCAGCCAGGCTCACATTTTGCCCAGGTTGCAATAACTCCGTTGGAGGCTGATCCTACCAAGCGACCGGACTCGCATCAATGATCGGCCTTTAAGAGAATTCGAACCGGCGTAAATTTACGCTCCTCACGCTATTATCCACTGAAAAACAGGGGTTATTGAAGCGACGGCACCCGTTCTGCATCCATCCCGGGCAACTCTTCTGTTTGCCGGGGAACCGTTTCGAAGGAGTTCTCCCGCACGAGTGAATGCTGGGGATTCTGGTCATTTTCGCCTGCAAACTGGAGCGGAATCGCCATCACTCCATCCCACTGGTCAGGCCCCGCTTCGTAAATCCGGTCCTCCTCCGGCGAAGCTCCCTTCCAGAGTGCAAAGGAAAAGTTCTCATTCACAAACGACTCATAGCCGGTCACATACAATTCCGCACCATCATTCCCGATCGGAGCCTGACCAGCCAAACCAAACAACGTAGGCGAGTTCCCTACTAATTCGATCACGGTCTGATCCAAATCGAGCCCGACTTGCTGACGGTTCTGAATCACTTCTTCGCGATGTAACAGTAGCAGTGAGTTCAACCCGCGAAACGTGGAATGGACCAGTTGTAGATGAAGTGCCTCTTTCTGCCCCGTAAAGATCAGCGGCCCGATTCCTCGTTTGAAACAGTTCTTGAGCGACATCTCCCCCAACGGACTGAGTAGCTTGAAAGCGGATCGACGTGAAGAGAACGCGCAATTCTCGGCGTTGATCTTCGCGACCTGGTAACTATCGGGTGTGCCCGAACGCCAGGCGATCGCCGATGCGGGGGAAAGCGATTCCTGATTCGCTTCCGAAAAAGAGCAACCATTTAACACAACTTCATCGGCCTGAATTCGAATCAGTTCATTTAACTCATTTGGTGTGGCCTGGGTGGGAGCGAGACGGCGGAAATGTAAATTAACGAGCGTCAACTTTACAGCCGAGAAGAATGCGGGTTCGTTCTGGATCACAATCACCGGATGCGATTTACTCGAACCGACAATCGTCAGCGAGCCTACACTCGGCAATTTTGGTGCGAGGAATGGACCATTCGACGTCAGGTACAATCGGCCATTTTCATCGGGCTGAGGTAAGGGCTGGTAATGGGCTTCGGATCCTTCCAACACGAACTGATTTTCGGCTCCAGAAAATTCGCTCCCGCTAACCGGTTCGATCTCCCCTGGTGGAGACAAGAGAAGTGGCTGGGCCTCGACTCGGGGTAACAGTCGAGGTTCTTCCCGCTCTGCCGTCTGAACGCTGTTCTCTTGTCCGTTTTCCTTCGAACCCTCCAGACCAGTCGCAGGGCTCTGGTCAATTTCGAGTCCCTCCCAACGTTGGGCGAGCTGATCAATCAATTTCGGGAGCTGTCCGTTCTGGGTAAAAACTACGGAAGATGCACCACACACGGCGATCAACAACACTACCAAAATCCAAAATAGCCGGGAAGATTTTTGTTTCCACGGTTCCCCAGTTGGAACAAAAGAGCGGAACTGCTTTAGAAAGGTGCGGACGACTTTCCGGCTTTGATTCCGGGCCGGTCCAAGTAACTGCTGCAACTGTCCGAACGAAACGGGACGTTCTTCAAGTGGGGAGCGAGTCATCAACTGGATGATATTGGCGAGTCGGTCCGGAGTATCCGGTGCCCATAACCGTACATCACTGATCTCTTTCGTTTGATGCGCCGCCAACTTGGCCAGCGGGTCACCCGTTGGATAAGGGGGGCGTCCCGCCAGTAATTGCCACAGCAAACAACCGAGAGCGTAGATATCGCTTTGAATAGAACAGGCATTCCCAGTTCCAATTAATTCGGGGGCGATACCGTCGTACTGATCGGGTGAAATGTGATCACGTAAGACCAGTTCGGGTGAGATAGCCGGGGCCAGACCCACATTGATCAAAACAACTTCCCCCTGCTCATTCATACGAACATTGGAAAGCCGTAAGTCACCATGTTGCAGTTGCTGCTTTTCAAGTAGGAAAAGTGAATCGACTAACTGCCGGGCAATCTCCAATACAACTGGGGCCGGAAATCGTCCGCGACGAGTGAGGAGTTCTCCCAGATGATGTCCCGGGATGAAAGGACTGAGAACGACTAATTGTTCTTCACCAGGACTGAAAACCCGACGTGGAAGCGAGAGCCCTCGATGTTTTACTGCCGCCACTTTTGAAACCAATTCGCTCACACGGTTCTCGACCTGTGGTAAGAACTCTTGTGGCAAGTGCACTGTTTTGAGTGCAAATTCCTGATTTGATTTTTCTTCCGTATTGATCGCTTTACAGGTGCGCGTTCTCTGACCGTGACTGAGTTCTTCGAGCAATAACCAGGGACCGATTTTCAAACTGGGTCCGTTCGGTTTTTCAAGAGTCCGTCCCTGAAACGGGGTCAGCGTCCCGGTTTGTACCAGCGCATCCAGCCAGATGGAATCGAATGCCGGCAGATCACGGGCCAATCGTTTGACCCGGCTCCGCGCACGACGAATATCGGCAGCCGTGCAAAGCTGCAAGTCCGTCAGAGTTTGCATCAATTTCTGGGACGGAGGATCGATCACGGGTGAACCGGAATCCTTTCCGATTTCGTCGGGGCTGGAGAGAGGGCGTCAGGGTTCGGGAAGTTACCAGAGTGCCGAAAATCACCACCTTTTAGGGACCGCACTCAGGGGGCGGCGGATTGTAACTATTTCTCCCAACGGCGCTAATCTTTTTTGGCTTTGAAATGACTGAAGCGAAAACCCGTCATTCCCTGTTCCCCCCGTTTTAACTATATTGGCAGAGTAGTATTTACCTTGGAAGGCTCTTTCCTCCATCCAGTGCTCCCCTGCTCCAGATGCCGTGAGATTTTATACGTGCGAATTCTGTTTGTGCTCTGTGATTCATCACCCCAGGTCGATTGGCTCAGTGAGTCGATCCATCGCATCTTATCGACAGAGAATCAGCCTGCGCAGATTGAAGAACAGAGTTCCCTTCCAACGACTGACGATCTGACAGACACCGATCTGGTCATCGTGGGTCTCGATAGTCCGGATCAGTATTCGGCGGACGAGGTAGAACAGATCCTGTCCGCCTCACCCCTGACCCGCTGGATTTGCGTCACCGGTCCCTGGTCCGAATCCGATGGTCGAAACCGAGCCACCTGGCCCTTTGCGGTCCGAGTTCCCTGGCAACGGTTTCCCACACGGTTTCTACAGGAGGTGGCCATCTACCAGGATCGCCTCTCACCACTGCCGCTCACAGCGTCCCGGAATGAATGTTTCCAGTTTGAGCCGCAAACGGCGAGAGCGAATGCTTCTACTTCCGATTCAAACCACGCGAACACTCTGCTAATAACCGATGACCCTGCACTAGAAGAGTACTACCGGAAATTATTGCAGCGGGCCGGTTTTACAGTTCAGTCCGAGCGGTTCACCATCTGGGCAGAAAACTTTCCAGACTACCATTCGATGAAGGGCATCTGTCTGATCGACCTCGATCCGTGGAATAAACAACGAATCAATCTACTCCAGGAATGGAAACGGGCAACTTCATCAGGAACCAAATGGATTGGACTGACCAACGAAATCAATCCCGAAGTCATCACTTCAATGAAGCATCAGGGGCTAAGCAACGTTATTCCCAAGTTGATGGGGGAAGCGGAACTGTTACAAGAATTGCAAACCACCCGGGCAACAGTTCATCCGTAATGACGAGTTCTTATTCACCTTGAAGCGACTGGATCTGAATTTCTTTGAAATTCAAGTCGGTGGTCGGATCGTGTCCCTGAATACTGATGTGACCCGCTTCTGTACGTAGCCCTTTGCGAGGATTCGGATCCTCGGGACGGGTATCGGTCCAATCGGTGACTTGCAAACCATTCACCCAAACCGCCATATGCGGGCCGGAAGTATTCAAAGTCATACTGAACCACTCATGATCGTTCGCATTGATCCAGCGGGCAAATGTGCGTCGGAAAATTGCTCCGGTTCCATGATCAACTGGCTGCTGACGATCTCCCTCTTTGATACCGTTCTGAATTTGCATTTCGTAGCCGTTCGAGGGGGCCTCAGCGGTTCCTTCTTCAGCCCGGAAAAAGATACCGCTATTGAGGGCTTCGCCGTTGGTTTTTACTTTCAACTGCAAGAGGAAATCGTCCCAAGTCTGTTCCGTTTCCAGAAAACCACGGCCGAAATCCTGTCCCCCTTTTACAGCGATGGTCCCCTCGGTCACCTCAAAACTGCTATCGGAACCGGGCACGACTCGCCAACCCTCCAGGTTTTCTCCCGCAAACAGGGGATTCATATTGATCGGCTTGAGAATGATTTTGCGGAATTGAATTGAACCAGCGTTCTTTTGTAAACCAATCCGTCCAGTCAGTAACGGTTTCTCAGCGTCATCCATATAATCGAGCACTTTGATTCCATCAAGTTCCGCAGTCAGATGATTTCCCTCAGCGGTAACATGAAAAGTCTGCCACTCTCCTTCGTGATTCACTTCCTCCAACGGTTTAGCCCGCCCGACGATACCCCCTGTCTTGAAGCTTTCGTGTGAATCACAAATATTGAGTTCGTAACACTCATCCGTCGGATTGGGAGGATTTGCACTGGTTCGTAAGAAGACTGCGCTGTTACAACCTTCCGATGCTTTGAACTCGACGATTAATTCGTAGTCGGTGAATAACGAAGTCGTTGATAAAACACTGATCCCTTCCGCATCCGCATCGGGTTCAATCATGCCTTCTACAACCGACCAACCGATGTCATTATTGCTTTCCCAACCGAACAAAGTTCGTCCATCGAATAAAGAAATCCAGCCCGCTTCAACTTCCTCTGACGTCAATATCTGTGGTGGGTCGACAATCTTGAACTCGTCGGCTACAGATAAATCGACTGGTTTTTTGGGTGCGGGTTTCGGTTTCGATTCCGGTTTTTGTTCTGACTCAATGGGCTCTGTTGGCTCCGGTTTCGCCTCAGAGGATTGTCCTGAAGCCGGTTCGTTCGACTGCTGTTCCGCAGGTTCTGAACAGCCGACGAACGCTAAAAGAGGCAACATCATTAACAGCGCACAAAAACAGCGACGACAGACAAGCATGTCAGCAGAATTCATAGGTCAAGCAGTCTATTGAAGAGCGAAACCGGGTCAGAAAGAATGACTGATCTAGTCCATCACCACGGCAATTGATGATGGAAAGCTGCTCTTACGATAGAGAGTGCGCAGTGGACTTGCAATTGTTCGAAGTACAGCGGCAGGAAGTCACATTATTTTTCCGACTTAGCTTCGGTTTCCGATTCCGCTGAAGCCCCTTCGGAAGGTGTCACTTCCTCCATGGAGGTCTCTTCACCAGCGGTCGCTGTTTCGTCTTCCGCCTCTTCATTTTCCGGTTCTGGTGCCAGGATAGGATCGTCCTTAATGGCTTCCAGAATCATGGAGCCGAATTTCTGCTCACAACCGGGGCATTTCGCTTTGGCAATGCTTTTCCCTTTAGCTCCACCAAACTTTTCGGCAGCTCGCCCTTCTTCGGACATGACGAGACCACATTTCTCGCATTGATATCCCACGGTAATCAATTCAAAGCTTTTATCCGCCTTGTAATAGTCCATCTGGTTCAACGCAGGAACCTGCTGCTGGGTGTAGTGGCATTTGAAAAGCTCATAATTTTCTTCCAACGGAATTCCCGCATCGGCAGCAAAATCGGCTTGCCCACAAACAGTTCGCATACCCGCGACGAATGACCGGAATTGGGAAAGACTGAAAGAAAGAAATTCGAGTTCGTTACCTTCATCCATCCGGGGTATCTGAATCGCGATGCGTCCTTCACCAAAGACAGGAATATCGTGGAACAGTGAAATCTGTCCTGCAGGACAGGGTTGTACGATACGCAATTCACTGAAGTTTTCTGTAGAGAAGAAACGATGTTTATGCCCCGGAAGTTTGTCGATCGACAACCCTTGCCGGAGATGCTCGTAAATTTCTTCCCGAATAGCCGGATTCTTCTTCGGACCACCTCCAAACAAGGCGCCAGGCTTGGAAAGTTCGCAGATCAATAATCCGTCGGCTGAAAACGCCAGATCGACTGGAGTGAATTCTTTGACCAAACTCCCTGGGCGAAGTTTCAACCGGGCTGGATCCACTCGATGTTGACTGACATCCTGCATCCAGCCACTGTAGCTGCCGGTGACAATCGTTTTATCATCGGTGCTTCCTTCTTCCAGCTTCGATTCTTCTCCGGCTGCTTCCTCTGAATCGGATTTAGGTTCCTCTGCCGGTACATGAAAAGCCGCTTTGCAGACAGGGCACTTTCCAGTTAACCCACGATGTTTTTCACGAACCTTGATTCGATGTCCCTTTGGACAATACACGATGAACATTCCAGGCAACAGATTCTGTAATTTCCGTCGCCCTGTCTCCCGCTCTTCTTCCAAAGCAATATTCAACAGGACATCGGCCCCAGTTGCTTCGGAATGGGCCACAGACTCTTCGTCGCCCTTTTCTTTCTGTTTAGGAGAAGTTTTTGCAGCGGATGCATCCTCACTTGATTCTGGGGCGGGAGCGCTCTCACTGACAGGTTGTTCTACCGCTTCGACCTGCGCTTCACTTTCGACTAAGGGAATAGTCGCCTCTTCAGCAGGGATGAGTTC
>JAGQQC010000233.1 GCA_020426395.1 Planctomycetaceae bacterium | reverse complement strand
ACTCCTGCTCTCCTGACAGAGAGCATCGCGAGATTTATATAGATAAACCCTCGACTTGGTTTTCCAGTTCGAGGGTTTTTTATTTGGGAGTCCGGCTAGCCGTTAGTAAATACCGAGATTTCGGTTGATAGACCGTGCTTTCTCTGATTCCAGAAAATTCGTTAAGCCATCCGATTCTTTCTCTTTCGGCATATCCCCGCGGCCTTGCTCGCCGACGAAGGACCAGTCTTCATCGAGATCTTCAGTTCCATCATTATAATCACTGGGTTTGATGCGAAGCTGACGTTTGGTTTCCATCATCGCTTTATTTGCATCAGTTTGAATCGTCTGGCATCCACTAAACAGGAGAGTGGTCGACAAGATGGCCATCAACTTGTACATAAATATTTCATTCCTGTGATTACGTAGCGGCCTAGGCTGGGGGATCAGTCTTCGTAAGACCTGTCTTGTAAAGCGCGAGTCACCACGTAGAATGAGGGGCATCACCACAAAACCGAACAGATCGATCCCCTAAATGTCGAGATTAGAGGACGTACGGTGATCGTTCATCCGGTCGGATGAGGGCCGCTCAATTATCCTGGATGGAGTCAATTGGTGAGAGAGTGGGCGAACTATTGCAGAATTCCGATTTCGAGTCCAGACGAATATGAACAGCGCGACCAACATCGAATTATCCCCTCCCGAGCTCGATTTGCTGGTCGTTGCTCCACACCCGGATGATGCCGAAATCAGTGTTGGGGGAACGATTTTGGCCGCAAAACAGGCTGGTTTGAAGGTAGGCGTCCTGGAGCTGACCAACGGCGAACCGACTCCGCATGGTTCTCCGGAAATCCGAGCCCGGGAGACCGCCGCCGCAACCGAAGTTTTGAAACTGGACTGGCGGGGCAATCTGGGGCTCCCGAATCGCTCTGTCCAAAACACACTGGAGGCTCGCGCGTCTCTCGCGGGTATTTTCCGACTGGCTCGTCCTCGCGTTATTTTGGGCCCGTATTGGGAGGATGTTCATCCCGACCATGTCGCCGCCTCGCAACTGGTGGACGACGCCCGGTTCTGGTCGAAGTTATCGAAGATCGATCTCCCTGGCGAACGCTACTGGCCCCCCACGTTGTATTACTTCTGGAGCATCCATCTGCGGAATCATCCCAAACCCGCCTTTGTAATTGATGTCAGCACAACGATGGAACAGAAAATGGAAGCGATTCGCTGTTATGAATCGCAGATGATTACCGGGCGGCCAACCGAGTTTCCCTCAGTGCTGGATGACATTCGAGACCGTAACCGGTATTGGGGCTGGTCGATTCATGCAGCCTACGGCGAGCCCTTTGCTTCCCGGGAAGAAATTGGCTTGCCCCTGTTCCCGACGTTTTTTGCAAATCGATAACCGCAAGCAACAGGCGGTAAAAAAGAAAACCTCGACTATCAGAAGTCGAGGTTTTTTGAATGGGGCAGAAGTCTTATTCGACCGTTTCCAAATCTTCCGGTTCGAAACAAGCCATCAGGTGATACAGGTTTTTAGATTCGCATTGGCTGATGTAGTTATCATCAAACTGTTCAACCGTCGCATCGTCCCACTGAATCACGTAACGCGGGTTCGTTTTTTTTCCGATTTGATCCATCACTTCACCAGTCCAGCCACCACAGGTGATCTCGGGGAACTCAGGTAATGCGGTTCCCTCCTTGATGCGAATTTTTGTCCCTGTCGTCAGCTTGGTTAAGGTTTTCCCGGCCATGGTTTCCTTCCCTCTGGGGTTCTGGGGGGAGCTTATGAAGGTTTCGTAACCTCAAATCAATACGTCGTTTTTTCTGTTGCGAAAACAGGCGACAACAGAATTGGAAACGTGTCTTGATGAGGGGATTGTCTCTGAGAGGACCGCATTCTAGACAGAATCGGGCGAGGAGGGGAATCCCATTTCGGGGCAAAAACAGGTTCAAATGTATATATTTCGCCAAATTCATCCCGAATTCAAAATTTCATCTCGCACTTCCTGCCGGTCTGGATAGGATGAAATGGTAACGGGTCATTATTTTGAATCAGGCCAGACGCGGGTTTCAGTGCTGAAACCAGACCTGCCTGATAATTTCCAGTCCCTCCCCGACCAGTTGAATTGCGGGTCGTTTCGAAACGATCGAGGAGGCCGGGCCGATCATTCTCCAGAAGTTTTTCTGGGGCAGGCCAGGGTACCTCTGTTTCGATGTTTCTCGCACGAACGGCGTTCCCCTGCCTGATGTCTGTTTTGACATCTTTCTGTTTTGATGGGCATAGGTTCTAGAAGGGGACGACGATGATCACGTATTCTGTGCGGCTTCAACAGTATCAGACCGACTGGCATATCACCGTGGGCGGCCACCGCAATGCCGTCAAGCTTCGCGACAAATTGCGACGTCAGGGAATCGCTATTTCCCGACTCCAGGAACTGGACGGCACCGCCAACTACTCCTTCCGCATCCCCCGCAACAACCACATGGACCGCTTCCGCCTCCAGAAACTCCTCGGCGACCACTGCCAGGTCAGGTTGGTTTGGTGATTGAATCGCAAACGGCCGAGCCCTGATTAGCCTTTCCTTTATTCGGCAATCAAATAAATTGTCCAAACGGGTGTTTTTTTTTGTGCATAGGCTTCTGGGCTTTCGTAAACCATTGCGATGTCCTTCCTTTCTCCTTTGTTCAATCGAATGTGATCACCTTCCTCACATTTCCATTCCACTTTATATTCGGGTCTCAGCTTGGATTTAGTGGTTCGGTGAGTGCCATATTTGTCTGTGAGAGACTTAACAACAGGAATGCTATACGGAAACGGTAGGTTATCCTTCAACTCATATCGAAAAGGTACATCACGGACCACTTTGTCAAAGACCATGTATCCTAAATGATTTTTCTCAGCATAATACTCCATCTTAATTATGAGTCGTCCGTTTTGAATTCGAGCCTGCCTGATTTTCACCCCTAGATCAGGATTCGGCGTCAGTGAACACCACACACCCAGCAGGAGTAAGGCTACCGCCAGAAAAAGGAAAATGACTTTTTTACGTTTCATCGGCATCGCCTATTTACATCACTTATTCGTTCGGTGACAGCCACAACAATAAATAGCTCACCAAAAAAACGAGCACGGTTTCGAATCATCAAAACCGTGCTCGTTTATATTATTCAATAAGGCAGATCGCCATCAATTTCCTGACAGGGCTCTCCTTTTTTCGTGGCCTTTCGTGGTTTCAAAAAAGAAGGCCATGTTGAAAAAGTGACCCTACCGATTAATTCCCCAACCAGGGCAGCGGTGCTCCCGCTTTGGGTAACGTCAGCAATTCTACGCCCTGCACATGTTCGTGGCTGGCGATTTCTTTGAGGACTTCTTCGGAAGGGGCATTGTCCAGGTTGAGGACCGCGACCGAGTCTCCGCCCGGTTCCTGCTTCTGGCGGCCCAGGGCCATGTTGGCGATGTTCACGTTGTGTTTGCCGCAGATCGTGCCGATGTAACCGATCAAGCCGGGCACATCGAGGTGGCGATAGACGAGCAGGAATCCATCGAGGTACGATTCCATTTGGAACTCACCCAGACGAACTAACCGCAGGAACTCGTTACCAAAGATCGTGCCGGCGGCGGTGACGTTACCGGAGTCTGTTTCCAATGTCGCACTGATCAGCGTGTTAAACGACTTGGTATCTTCCGAGTAAGAATCTTCGAACTGAATCCCCCGTTCGCGAGCGGTGACTTCGGCGTTGACGATATTCACTTTTTCTTCCAAAGCCGATTCCAGCAGACCCGCGGCAAACGCAGAGGTCATCAGCTTGATATTTTTGGAAGCGGCTTCGCCCCGGAAATCCAGTTTCGCTTTTTTGATGCCTCCCTTGCGGTTCATCTGGGCAACGGTCAAACCGAGACGATAAGCCAGGTCGAGGTACTGCTTCATGCTTTCCATCTCGGCACCGGAAATCGGGGCCATGTTGATGGCGTGGCGGATTTCATTCTTGGTGAGATAAGTCGCAATTAAATCAGCCGCTTCCACCGCCACCAGTTCCTGGGCTTCATCAGTCGAAGCACCGAGGTGAGGAGTTGTGAGAACTTGCGGTAACTCAACGAGCCGGCGATCTTCGGGAGGTTCTTTGGTGAACACATCGAGAGCGGCCCCGGCGACATGTCCCGATTCAATCGCATCGGCCAGATCGTTCTCGTTGACGATCCCGCCGCGAGCACAGTTAATAATCCGCACACCCTTTTTAGCCTTCGCCAATCGAGCGGCATCCAGCATGTTGCGGGTTTCGTCTGTGAGAGGCGTGTGCAACGTAATGTAATCCGCCTGGGTGACGATCTCGTCGACTTCGCGATAAAGTTGGATTCCCAAATCAGCCGCTTTTTCTGCCGAGAGGAACGGATCGAATCCGATCACTTTCATCTCCAACCCTTTGGCCCGAGCGGCAACCGCCAACCCAATCCGGCCCAGCCCGATCACTCCGATCGTCTTTCCTGCGAGTTGGGTCCCAGTGTATTTCTTGCGGTCCCATTTTCCTTCTTTCATCCCGGCAGCGGCGGGGGCGATATTCCGGGAAAGGGCCATCATCATCGCGACAGCATGTTCGGCCGTACTAACCGTGTTCCCCGCCGGGGTATTCATCACCACGATTCCCTCGCGGGTGGCGGCAGGCAGGTTGATATTATCCACCCCCACACCAGCCCGAACGATTACCTTCAATCGTGGTTGACCTTCCAGAATTTCCGGTGTCAACTTGGTCGCGGAGCGAATGATGATCCCGTCTGCTTCCTTGAGAGCCTCGCGAACTTCTTCCGGCGAGAGACCGGGGCGGTCCACGACTTCGATTCCCTCAGTGTTTTCCAGAATTTCCAGACCGGCCGGTGAAAGATTGTCGGTGATCAGAACACGATACATAAGTGATTCTCTTGGATAGACAAGGTAATAAGGTGGTAACGTAAACAGAGGCATGCCGTTACGTGCGGGAAGCAGCTTCGAGAGCGTTATTTCAAGCCAAAATCAGCGACTTTGCCCAGTGAAAGCGCTAGTCTATTGAGCCTGCGGACGGCGCCAAGGGCTCCGCTCCCCGGCTGGGGGAGATTCTCACGAATAGCACCCGGAATCTCAGCCGAAATAAAAATCGACACGCCCCAATTTCAGAAAATCACAAGAGATCAGTCGTTTCGGCGGCCTCCCGAAAAGATGATCAGGGCGTAATAGGCCAGGGTTAACACGGACTGCAATGTTGCCGCAACATATGTCCAACCGGCGGCATTCAGGACATTCCGCACCGCGACGGCTCCTTCTCCATCCACGATTTGCAGTTCGCTCAGCACTGCCTTGGCCCGATTACTGGCATCGAATTCAACGGGCAGATTGACTAACTGGAAAAAGACCAGCCCCCCAAAACAGATCAATCCCAGCACCATCAGCCCAAAGACGTGCAGCGCCGCCCCCGCCAGGAACAGGATTAAAAAGGCCGTCGGGCCATACTTCGCCGCGGGAACGGCGATATTCCGCACAACCAGCGGACCATAGTTATGAGCGTCTTGCAAGGCATGGCCAGCCTCGTGCGCTGCAATGCCGACTGCGGCTGCGGAATTGCTGTGATAAACGTCCCGACTGAGCCGCAAAACTTTCGCACGCGGATCGTAATGGTCGCTTAACATTCCGTGGGTCTCTTCAATCCCAACGGATTGCAGTCCTTCACGATCAAGAATATATCGAGCCGCCGCTGCGCCCGTCAGACGCGCGGGAACTCGCATTCCTTTGTGGAATGCACTAGTGACTCTCGACTGTGCCCAAAGCATCAACAGAAAGGCAGGTGCGAGAAAGATAAGATACATCAACATTTCTCTATCCTCTTATGTATTTATTCACCGCCCCCCTGTGTGCAGGAGATCGGACGGGTTTCAGCCAATCATTACATCATGATAGCAGTAATCCAGGGCAAATCATGTTCCTGGCTGGCTTCTTTGGAATAGTTCGATTCCCAGTATTTGTGCCTTGAGGTGATGTAATCCCTTATTGATAGAAGGTTTACGGTTCGCGTTCATTTGCAGGGGAATCTGCTTTCCAGAATCCTGGTCAATTGCGATTTGGGCCCAAAACCGCCAAACTGGCAGTTTCTGGTCGTTACACAATCTGTGTTCTTCATTCGTGCTCAAAGGGCGATTCTTATGCGTTTATGTCGTTTTCTTCAGGGGGAAGCCCCGGCTGTTGGTTTTTATTCCGAAGAGCAAATCGTTCCTCTGTCCGCTGTTGCCAAAGCGGAAGGCATCGATGTACCAGAAACCGATTCGCTCCTGCCATTTCTCCCAGGCGGAGAAGAGGCCGACGCGGGGGCCAAGCTCGCTAAAGCCGTCGCGGCTGGTGTTGGTGCCGAGGCTGCCTTGAAAACTGCCGAGGTAACGTTGCTGGTGCCGGTCCCTCATCCGGAAAAACTTTTATTGCTGGCCGGAAACTACGCGAAGCATATCGAAGAAGGAGGCGACAAAGCGGAGGAGCGGGCGAATACCTTTCCCTATGTCTTTATGAAACCTCCCACAACGACGCTCACGAATCCCGGGGCCCCCGTCACCATTCCGGCTGTTTCACCCGACCACATCGATTGGGAATGTGAGCTCGCCATTGTCATGGGGAAACGCTGCAAAGGGGTCAGTGAGGCCGAAGCCCTCAACTATGTTGCTGGTTATACAGTCGTGAACGATATCTCCGATCGCCAGTTCAGACCGAATCCGGGGCGAGTGACTCGCGATCGGGACAAATTTTTCGACTGGTTGCACGGCAAATGGCACGACACCTTCTGTCCCATGGGGCCATGTGTCACTTCCAGTGACACGATTACCGATCCCCAGCAGTTGAAGCTTCAATTACGCGTGAATGGAAATATCGAGCAGGATTCTTCCACCACCGAGATGGTTTTTCCTGTGGCAGCGGTTGTCGAATTCATCTCCTCTTACGTCACTTTGGAGCCAGGCGACATTATCTCGACCGGCACGCCCGCCGGCGTCGGTAAAGCGAAGAATAAATTCCTGAAACCAGGCGATGTTGCCGAGGCAGAAATCGAAGGCATCGGTATCCTGCGAAATTCCTTCACGGCAGAATAGAGTGTCGCGAAATATTAACTTTTTATCCACGGCAGCGCCAACAAAATGACATCAATAACCAATGGTATTGTCAAAGTGATGTCTATTTGCGTTCTTGTGAGTGTTTTGTATATTGTAAAAATAAATTTGTAAGTCTTTGTTTTGTAGTTGTTTATGTTTGTTTTTCTCCTGTTG
>JAGQQC010000232.1 GCA_020426395.1 Planctomycetaceae bacterium | reverse complement strand
GTGCAGTTCTCCAAAGAGAACATTCACGATGCTGACAAGAGTTTGAAAGAAAAATTCCTGGGTTCCACTTATTTGAAAGAGTTCCGCCAACTCGCCCGTTCGACCACGCGCGGCTGCGTTGTGCTGGAGCGACCTGACTTACTCAAACAACTCATGGAAAAAGAAGAAGTCGCTGACGGCACGGCCCGTCAAACGGCTCTTGCGGAGTTGGATGCGATGGAAGTCCGGACGTCGCAATACAATCCGGCCCATCAAATTCCAGAAAAAAGCTGGGTCTACCGATTCGCTAAACGACATTGGTACAACGACTTCGGAGTCTACGAAGGCTACGACCACAGTGAATCCGCCGCTCCCGCCCTGGTTCAATTAGACGTACCGGAATCCGTCACGGCGGAATAGACCACTCTTACTTGCCTTCGTACTAAGCTTACTCACCCCCGTTTTGCCGTTCCTTTACTGCCTGATTGTATTGCTCGATCAGTTCGCGGATTCGGGAATCGTTGCCATAGAGAACATTCAAACCGGAGATGAGTGTTTGCGCCTGAACGAGATCACCCGCACTGAGGTGAGCCTGGGCCTGTTGCACATAACTTGTGACGAAATCCTCTTTGGATTCTTCCATCTCCGTGATTCTTTGCTGGACGCGATCCGCCAGTTCAGATTGATCACCGGAAGACTTCAACAGGGCTGCCAGCGAAGTGAACGTTTCGTAAGCTTGAACGGTTTGCCCAGCAATGTATTGTTGTACGCCACGGGAATAAAGCCGTTCGGCCTCTGTCCGTTTCGAGGCCCGTTTCCAATCCAAATCGATGAATCGCAACCGTTCGCTCATTTCAGTGTTATCCACGAGCCCATCCATATCCGTTCCAGATGAGTCGGGTTTTGTGTACCAGAGATAAAAGCCGAACAGTAAACAGAGGAAGAGCACAATCAAGACCCAGGTGTTATCAAAGAACTGGGCAACTGGAGACTTCCGCGATGCTTCTTCGATTTCGGCGCGCATCATCTCCCGCATCAAGGTTCCCCCTGACTCGTGTGGAAAATGGGCCGATCCCCGAGGTGAAGTCGAGGCGTATGTTTCACTCTGCAATTGAGCTTGCTGCTCCGGATCGATCGCAACGGTTGTCGCGGCTCCAGCTTCTCCGCCCAAATCGAGAGACATCGTCATTTCCGATTGCGACAACTCAACCTTCTTGATGATTTCTTGCAGTCGCCGGGATAACACATAGGCATCGGGAACGCGTTTGTCCGGATCTTTCTCGAGTAACTGGCAGACAAGTTCATCGAGCCAGTAGGGAATCTCCGGGACGATCGTACGGGCGTGGTCAAATTGTCCGTATTTGTGTTTCTGGATGACCTCCAGAATTGTCTTACCACGGAAGGGAGGCCGACCGGTCAACATGACATACATTACTGCCCCCAATGAATACAGGTCACTTTTTTTCGTAACCCGTTTTCCCTGGGCCTGCTCGGGAGACATGTACTCGGCTGTCCCGATAATCCCCCCCGTGACGGTCAGCTTGGCTGAGGCAAAGACTTGAGCAACTCCAAAGTCCGTCAGTTTGACTTTGCCATCAGTGGTCAGCATCAGGTTGGAAGGCTTCAAATCGCGGTGAATCACCCCCGCATCATGCGCTGATTTAAGGGCCAGGCAGATCTGGGTGGAGATGTCGATTACTTCTCGCCAGGGAATGCGCTTGTCGCGACGGAGCCGTTGGGTAAGTGTCTCTCCTTCCACGTATTCCATGGCGAAGTAATAAGTTTCACCGTCGATATTACTTTCGTAGAACTCAACGACATGCGGATTAGACAGTTTCCGCAGTGATTCGACTTCGCGGGAAAATCGAGCGACAAATCCCTCTTCCCGCGAGAGAGTCGGTGAAAGAACTTTGATGGCCGCCAGCGTTCCGGTTTCTTCGTGACGCCCTTTGTAGACGGTCCCCATTCCGCCGGAACCGAGTTTGCCTTCAATTACATAAGGGCCAACTTTTTCCAGATCCATAATTGCGTGTATCTACCGAAATAAAGGAGAAAGGAAAACGGAAGAAATGGCTCGTTCGGCCAGGCTCTCCCCAATTGTAATGACGTTTCCAGCATTCGGGATTTGCCCTGGGTCTCCCGAGTGCCTACAGTTATGAGAGAGTTGACTTTCCCAGTCGAATTCCAGTTTACCAGAAGAGCCGTGCAAATGCCCGATCCATTCATCAACCCAACCGCAGTTCTGTTAATTGCACATGGATCACGTCGCCAGGAAGCCAATGAGGATCTGATTGCCCTGGCTCGGCAGTTGCGCGAAGAAGGTACCTATCCCATCGTGGAATACGCCTTCTTGGAGTTGGCCAGCCCCAGCATCCCCCAAGGAGCGGCGGCCTGTGTGGAACAGGGAGCTGTTCAGGTCTTGATGATGCCCTGGTTTCTCTCCGCAGGACGGCACGTAGCGGATGACCTTTCCGAGTTTTGCCAGCAATTCAGCGAAGAATATCCAGAGACCTCTTTCACAGTTTGCCCTCCCCTCGGTTTGCACCCCGCGATGCTGACGATTATTAACGATCGCCTGCAGGAAGCTCAGCAACTGTGGCCAAAGTTGTGACTTGAAACAACAGAAGAACAGGTCCCGCGAACAAATTGATTCGAGGCTGGCTCTACTTCATTGGGGAAACTCGTGTATAATCACCGACCCTCTGCGGGTGAGTTCTCTACCTAAATACATACTTATGAATGAATATTGATGTTTGTCGATCGAGTTGAAATCTATTGTAAAGCGGGAGATGGGGGAAACGGTTGCCTCAGTTTCCGAAAGGAAGCGTACGTACCACGCGGCGGTCCAGATGGAGGTGATGGTGGCGACGGAGGGGACATTATCATCAAAGCGGTCGCTAATGTGGGAAATCTGGCGAATATCGCGGGGCACAAACACTGGAAGGGAGAAGCCGGCAGTCACGGGGAAGGTTCTCTGAGAACTGGTAAACGTGGTAAACCGACCGAAATACTGGTTCCGCCGGGAACTCTCGTGCGCGATTCAAAACGGGGCCATGTACTCAAAGATCTGGCCCAGGATGGGGATGAAATCATCGTCGCCCGAGGGGGCAAAGGGGGCCGGGGGAACAAACGGTTCGCCTGTTCGACCAATCGAGTCCCCCGTGAATTTGAACCGGGGGGTCCCGGCGAAGAACGACATGTGATGCTCGAACTGAAGCTGATTGCCGACGTTGGCCTGCTCGGCAAACCGAATGCCGGTAAATCAACACTGCTCAGTCGGATATCACAGGCTCAACCCGAAATCGCCGACTACCCGTTCACGACGAAATATCCCAACTTGGGACTGGTTCGTACTGACTTTGACCGGGAATTTGTCATGGCCGACATTCCGGGATTGATTGAAGGTGCCCATGCGGGGGTTGGATTGGGACATGAATTTTTGCGCCATGTGGAACGGACCCGGGTTCTCGTGCATCTGGTCGAACCGACTCCAATGGATGGAACCAACCCGGTGGAAAACTATCACCAGATTCGTGAGGAACTTAAGCTCTACGGTCACGATCTGGAAGATCGTCCGGAAATCATCGTTATTACGAAATGTGAACTTTCCGACGCAGATGCCGCCCAGGAGCTTCTGCAGGATACCTTGCCAGATGTGGAAATTCTGCTGATATCTTCCGTCACTGGGAAAGGATTGCCCCAACTGATCAATCGGATTTTCGACAAGCTGAATGAGGCAATTGAATAGTGTCGAGCTGATCGATCGCCAATATCCACTTGCCGCTTCACTAAACTCGGACAAGTTCTAGCGAGCCTGTGGGCGGTGCAATAATTGTTGTCGGTGTCGACTGGCGGTCAGGAACCAGCGGCCAATGCCGAGCACGATGAGCAGCACGATCGCCACTCCCATATAAGGAGCTGGGAACAGGATATTCGCTCTCCACTCCAGTACAGAGTAGGCGAACATCGTATACAGCACGATGCCGTCGACGGTTCCTTCCCGAAATCGTTTCCAGGTAAATGCTCCCGCAAAACCATAGAACAGAAATGGGAAAATTCCAAACCAGCCGAAATCGACGTAGGAATTCGCAAAGATGGGTAGGGCTGTGAAATGGCGTTCAAAACCATTGGCTTCCAACGCATCACACCGGGCTTCCACTCCATACGGAGGAATTGTTCCAATCACATCCTCCGCCACGATAATGTGCTGTAGCACGGGAGCCCGCCAGAACCAGGACATCCAGTAGTATCCCTTACCTTCACCAGGAAAAGTTAAAGCCCCATCGAGCATCGCACCTTGAAGGTTATAGGGAGCCACAAGATATCCGATGAACCGGGTCAGCATATCGTTCAGCCCCCCTTCGCCTGACAGAAACCCGATGCGGACCAATTCAATCACCATGAATAGGCTGATCGCGCAAATACCTAACGTGACTAGAAAAGTGACGAACTTAACCGGGTTCGCTTTCCCGTACTTCACCTGGCCTAAAAACCAGACGAGAAACACTCCAAACAGTGGGAGCAGAATGACGTTTCTGCGACCGAGGAGAAACATTGGGAATGCATAGGAGATCAGAATCACGGCGAACAGCCCACTTGCCAGCAGTTTATCGGTTCCAGAACCTGATTGAACGGCTTGAACTCGTAACCAGAAGAACCAGGGGATCACGATCGCCGAAAGCTGCATCAGGCTCCCCAGTCCGTTGGAGTCAGCGGCCTCCACAATCGATTCAAAATAAGCAGCGGCCTGTTCGGAGCTTTGGTTAATCGACATAAGTTGTTGAAAACCACCTTGTCGATAGACAACGACGGTAAAGGCAATATTGGCCATCAACAGAATTAACCCGATCGCCAGATCAACCATCGTCACAGGGGCATAGGATTGCGATTGAATTTCCCTGTCGAGTCGAACGGGCGGAGCGATCTTTTGAAAAGTCCACCAACCGGCCAGCATGGCCATCAGGCTTAGCCCCGTAAAGAGAGCAGAATTAAGGTTGAGGTAACCGTAATACGGATCGCTTGTGTATTTCTCATAGGTGAAAGGGGGAAAAAAGAAACTGACAAGAAATACAGAAATCGAAAATATCGCCCAGGTAAATGGGCTGATCAACCGGTAAAGCCAGTCTTGTTCCTTACGACTATGCATCGGTGCGTCAAACACTTTCTCTAATCACTTGGGAGAACCCGAAAGGACTTTTCGATCAGTCAATTGGAACTACAGACACAGCAAGATCAATAAGCAGCGTAAAGAGGATACAGAAGCGTATTTCGCTCCCCATTCTGATCCAAGACCATAGAGAGCCCGTTTGATTATAATTCAACGAGACCTATTGGTCCGGTCAGTTCAGGGGCATGAAATCCGAGTTTCTCTCAATCACCAGATCCGGAGAAAATCTCTCTCTGGAAACTGGGCCAGAAATACGCTCTGAGTCTACCAACCTGACCCGTCCGCCGTCACATGGTTATTTTAAATTTCAACCACACGGTAATCTGGGGGATTTCAGTTCGAAAACCAGGTAATCAGAGAAATTATGGCCAGAAGGACAACTGCCAGGATGGAAAGTTTAGACCAGGAAATGTCTTCCGTCGTGATTTCATGATGGGTCGATATAAGCAGTTTTTTCAAAATCGGCTGGTTTTCCTCCGGTAGTTCGGCAATCGACCCATGTTGGGCCTCCATTTTTTTCAATTCTGACTCATCCCACTCAACCAGGGCCTCCGCCAGAGCCCCCTGAGCGCTCCGAGCATTGAACGGGCGGTTTTGCGGATCTTTTTCGAGCATTTGAAGGACCACCCGCTCCAGTTTTTCCGGACAACTGGGTGAATGCTGTTTGATCGGAAAGGGAGGAATATTCAAATGCTGATCAAAAATCTGAGCGGAATTTTCTCCTCGAAAAGGGGGTTGTCCGGTCAACATTTCATACAAAACGCATCCCAGTGAATATAAATCAGTCTGCCCGGAAATACTACGTTCTGCGCGGATCTGTTCGGGAGCCATGTAGTAATAGGTCCCTACCGTCAATCCCATCTCCGTAATGTTTACGGCGGCGGTATCGAGTGCCGTTCCGAAATCTCCCAATTTGACCCGACCATCCTGAGAGAGGAACAAGTTTGCCGGTTTCAGATCGCGATGGATAATGCCGTTATTATGGGCATGCTGCAGGGCCGAACAAACTTGCCAGCCAACTTCCACTGTTTCCTGCCAGCGAATGCGACCTTTGCGGTTCAACACCTCCCGCAGTGACGCCCCTTCGACCAATTCCATCACGTAGTAGAGCTGATTCTCCCACTTCCCACTGCCATAATACCGCACAATATTGGGATGATTAAGTCGCTCCAGAATTTCAATTTCGCGTTCAAAACGCCGACAAATGAGTTCATTCTCGGATACGGCGGGGAGCAGTAATTTAATCGCAACAGGTTGCGTCGCTCCCACCTTGATCGCTTTATAGATCGTTCCAACCGTACCGACACCGATTGTTTCCAGGACTTCGTAATCATCGATCCATTTGAGGCTCATTACTGATCCTGATCCTTACTTCGGTCTTGTCCTGGAAAAGTGTGACGTGATTTTTACCCTACCAGTACCTCCCACGATGAAACGTGGTCCGATCTGGCGATGAAGTAGACTCATCATAGCGAAAAATCGGTGTCGAGTCGGCATTCAGAACTGAATTTTTGAGATGGAATAGAGAGGTGAAGTGAACAAACGGGTGATGATTGGAGATGTCCGGTTCAAGACATCAATATTCTGAATTGAATAACAGGTTGAGCAAGGATATCTCCGTCAAATTATTGACCAGCAAATCGGGACTTGATGCGACGAGTTCTTCTCGGGAAAAGACCCCTGTTGCGACGGCAAGTGACCTGGCCTGGATGGCTTGAGCACAGAGAACATCGGAAGGAGTATCGCCGATAACCCAGACTTGCTCGGACTGAATCTGTTCTCCAAACTGCTGGCGAATTCGATCCAAGGCATCGCGGGCGACATCATCTCGATTTCTATGGTGATCTCCATAGCTACCAAATGCGAAGTAATGCTGCAAACCATAATGGTTGATTTTTAGATGAGCCCCTTGTTCCAGATTCCCGGTGAGCAAGCCAACATGCACATCGGGGTGTTGATGGACCTCCTCCAATCGGTCGATCACTCCCGGAAGCACCTCTCCCGTACAACGTTCGAGCTCGATTGGCAATTGTTCGATATAATAATTCTGGAACTCCCGGAGGCGTTCGAGGGTCGGTTCGATTTCATAATAGAGCAGCAGGT
>JAGQQC010000231.1 GCA_020426395.1 Planctomycetaceae bacterium | reverse complement strand
AATTCGTAACAAGCTTACTCGCACTTCATCTTTGACGAGCGCGACACCAGTGACCACGGAATCGGCTTCCTCATGGGTCGCATGAATCAAGGTTCCGAGACCATCCGAGAACGAAGGACGAACTCGCAAGGGAATGCGGTATTTTTTGGCGAATTCAATCGAGCGAGAATGCATCACGCCTGCCCCCAGGCTCGCCAGTTCCAGCATCTCTTCATAAGTAATCGAATCGATCTTTCTCGCTGAAGGAACCAGCCGGGGATCGGTCGTGAAGACCCCTTCGACGTCGGTATAGATCTGGCATTCATCAGCCTGTAAGACCGCAGCCAGCGCAGTGGCGGTGGAATCAGATCCCCCTCGACCTAAAGTCGTGATGTTAAAATGATCGTCTCTTCCCTGAAAACCCGCAGCGACGACAATCTTTCCGGCATCCAGCGCTTCGTGCATTCGCTTGGTCGCGATTTTCTGAATACGGGCTTTGCTGAAGGAGGAATCGGTGATAATGCCGATCTGAAAACCGGTCATACTTTCCGCTTCAATTCCCATCTCCAAAATCGCCATCGACATCAGGGCGATTGTTTCTTGCTCACCCGTGGAGAGAAGAACATCCATTTCGCGTGGTGACGGATGAGCCGTGATTTCCGCCGCGAGTGTGACGAGCTCATCGGTCTTTTTACCTCGCGCCGAAACAACCATCACGATTTGATTTCCCGCGCGGTGGGCTTCGACAGCCCGGGCAGCAGCGGCTTTGATTTTGGAGGCATCGGCGACACTGGTGCCGCCAAATTTCTGTACGATGATTCCCACAGTTGATTCCGAATGAAATGTTCTTAAGAGGTATTGGTTTTATTGAGTCAACCGATGCGAGCCGGCTGAATTCCTCCGGTACTTAGTTAACCGGTGTCGACTTCGCCCACATTATTTCCTGTTATCAGGCGGCGCCAAGGTTGCCGCGCAGTAAAAACCGGATCATCCACGCATCTGGGGCGCAAATGATCCGGCTTTCCACCTCTTACTGTACACAGTTCAGTTTTTCAATCGAGAAACCGACGGCTTCAAGCGGCCTGGGAAAAGGGAATCGTGGTGACGACTTCTTCCTCTTTGGGGAGGCAGGCTTGGTACAGATTTTCAAAAACTTGCATGTCGAGAGCCGATGAAGTTTCATTTTCTGGATGCCATTGGACACCGACGCAGAACCACTCGGGATCGACGGATTCGATAGCTTCGATCACACCATCCGGGCAAATCGCAGAAATCATGAACAGATCCGCCGGCTGGGCGACGGCCATATGGTGATGGCTGTTGATGCGAATTTCACCCGGTCCATAGATTTCGAACATACGAGTATCAGGCACAATATCGATGACGTGCCGCAGGTTCATCTCAACGCCATCGCGATGATACAATGCTCCCGGCACATTTTCCGTGACATGTTGATGCAAGGTTCCGCCACACACGACGTTGAGAGTCTGCATACCTGAACCGATTGCAAGAATTGGCAATCGCATCTCAACGGCCAGCTTGGCGAGGCGACGGTCAAAGTCTTCCCGACGTTTGGGCATCACGCGAGTTGCCGGATGCGGATCCATGCCGAGTCGGATCGGATCAAGATCCAGGTTGCATCCTGCAAGAACGATGCCATCCAGTTCGGATAGAATTTGCTTTAGATCCTCTTCATCCTGCACAGGTGGAATCAGGTAGGGAATCGCTCCGGTCGCTGTAATGCAATCGTAATAGCCCGTGTTAAACCAGCTTAATGCAGCGGCATTTTGTCGGGTATCGCGAAAATCTCCATTGATTCCAATAACAGGTTTACGAGGCATAATAGAATCCTTTCAGGGTAGTCTGCACTTCATGTGCCGACATTAATGGGGGAGAAGAGGGGGTTCTTTCCTGGTAACATGAATCGGTACCAAGTCTGCATTCCAAATCAGACCGAAACCGGGAGCAGAAAAGAAAGCGATTTTCCATTCATGGAAAACGAGGGCGAGCCGTTCAGCAGAGGCAACAATGCGGAATCCAATCCGCTGCTGCGCTGTTCGATTTGTCAACTTCGTACGTTGGTCGAAGTGAATCGAATAATTCCAATGGCTCATCGAGATAAAAAACATGAGCATCCCTGCTATGTTGTTTCCAGGACCTGGGACTTGTTCCGGAGAATGTTTGTTCTCACTGAAGTCAATTCGGAAGGAACAATCAGGTCTTTCACTAAAATCGATTGAGGCCTTTAACAGCCAATTCTTTCAAATCCTTTGAACGAATTGATCAGGTAACTCAATCAGCGAGGGAGAAATTAGAGTTTCGCAAATCAGTTGTCCAGAAATTTGTCGATTTTGTGTTTGAGTCAGCATCAAAACACAAGATCATGGGCAACACAACCTCTGTACAGTACTTTATCTTGTGTCGATTTCTGTCACTTCGTCGCCCGGCCAGAGTCCTTTGAAACCTGCATTTTGGGCAAAAAACAGGCAAAAAGCGCGGAAAACAGCACAGGAATAACGAAAACGACACACGCACGACTGGGAATTTGTAGATCTTCGTAATAGGCCGTAATGGGTGCCTGGATCAGGCTGCCAACACCCCAGGACATTCCCATCGTCAGCGCGGAAGCGAAGCCAGCTCCTTTGGGAAAAAGATATTGTCCGTACGAAACCATCGCCGAAGCAGTCCCCCACAAGATCACGCCGACAGGAACGAGCAGGAAGATAAACAGATTCACGGGACAATCGGGTTGCCCCATATACCAAAGCATCGGAGCGGCGATTAGCGGGCAGAAAATCATAAACCGCTTCTCCCAACCATTCCGAAAGAAGAAGGCCATTAACATCATCCCCAAACTGGCTGAGGCGAGAAACAGGGATTGCACACTTGCGATTTGTGACGTGGTGAACTCTTTTGATTCCAGATAAAACGAAATGACTTTATCGAGCGCCTGATTCGGAACAAGTCGTAACGAACAGATCAATAACATCGCTGCCATCAATCCAACGGTTTTCATCAGGGCGTTATTCGTTTTTTCATTCACTTCTTCGAGCGAAGAGGAACTGTTTTTATCAACTGGCAGTACAGGTTCCTGATGCAAATGACGAGACACGGACATCAGTCGCCCGAAGTAAATCAGAAACCCAATCGCGAATGCAAAACAGGGAATGAGATATACGAGACTTTTCAATCCAAATCGTTCCACCATGAACCCGCTGATCAGCGGTCCCAGACATAAGCCAAGTGTTCCCCCCAGCATGAAGACGGAGAGTGATCGAGTTTTGTGCTCAGGAAAAATTTTGCCCGCAGTCACCGCCGCCTCGGGATGAAAGGCCCCCACCCCGGTTCCGCCGACAATGAGCAGGAAACAAAGCACCCCGAAATGCGTTGGGAACCCGACGAGTGATAACAGCAGAATGGCAATCAGTGGTCCGCTCCACAAAAAGAGCGGCGTGGAAATCCGGTCTCGCATCAAGCCAAAAACCGCCTGACTGAGTGAGGTTGGTAATGCTTGAACGATAAACGCAAAAGTCAGCCCGGTTTTTCCGAATTGAAATTGTTCATTCAATGTGGGCCAGAGTGGCGCAATCAATAGAGCGGCGGCATCCACCAACGTGTGCAACAACGTCAAACTGATCAGCGCACGAATACGCCAACCGTTGGTCAACGTCGCTGAAAGTGCAGGTTCTTGCTCGGAAAGAGCGGTTTTCATAAATACTTATTTCGCTGGCGGAACGTTTGTGAGATTGTTTTAAGATTCTACACACAACTCAGTATTCTCTGCACCTGTTCACGTGCCCGGGTTTCGTCATTCGTGATCAATAAACCGGTTTGATGGCCGACGATTTGCCCTGCATGAAAGAGCGGCGAGGTACGAATTAATCGAGCCCCGTTATCCGCAATTTGTTCGCGGACGGCCCACCATTTTTTCAGTTCCTCTTTATTTTGGCAGCGATGGGACAGATGCAACCAGCAGGCAACCTCCTTCGGTTTTAGATACCGGCTCCATCCCAAGGCGAGACGCCCCATGGTGTAACGGGCGTTGACGTCCTGGAATAAACGAACTTGTGCATCCCCTGCATGATCGCGGTATTGCATCACATCCAGGCCCACTGGACCAAAGTAGCCTGCCGCTTGAATCCGTTTTGCAATGGAATCTGCTTGATCAACAAGGGGTTGCCACGTTCGTATCAACTCCGATGGCTGCAATATCCAGCTTCCCGCATAACGCCCGGTCCGGTCCGTCAGCATTGGGAGTAGCCCCATCAGAACCGGTTCCCCTTCGGGAGGAACCTCATATTGAAGACCGAGTTCCTGAATGCTTTGCAGATATCGTTCCAGCAAGAGTGGTGAATTCGGGTGGAGCCGCTTGCGAACCCATCCCATCTGTGCTTCCGTTAGGCCCGTTCCCTGGCCTGATATCCGATCCCGGCCTGACATACTGAAACAGGTCTTCAGCAACCAGGGTTCATCTGATTGAAACTCAACTAATGCCGCTTCAAGATCTTTCTGACTGGCAATGATCCAACTGATGCGTTCGGAACTCGCATTGAAAGCCTCTTGCTCCGCTGCCCACAGCCGGTTATTGATCTGGTGAATAACAAGGGGATCAGGAATTTCTGGCTTATGCCCCAGGGTTTCGGCAAAACGACAAGCCTGCTGTGACCAACCCCAAGGTTGACAGTGGGCCACAGAGAATTGGGAACTGTCTGATACAAATTGGGGACAAACAATACCTGCTTGTTGTAGATGTTCGAGAAACTCCGGTTCGACATCGTGCTCAAGCAAAATCTGATCGCCCGGTTCCACAAGGGCCAGCCAGCAGAAGGCAAGTTCTTCGTTCAACCGTTTCAGTTTAGGAGTCGGTTGATAACCGTCGCGCAGTTGGTATTCAAAATCGAAGTTGCTGTAGAAGAGCTGCGAAGGCACGACAGAAATCCAGGGTATTAGGGGGCGTACAGATTAACTGACGAGCCGCAGGTCCTGGTACTCTTCGAGAATGTAATCAGGTAGACTGATGATATAGTCGTCACGACCGTACAACGCATTTTCCAAAGCACGGTCCCGATGAGCCTTCCAGGCGCGGTGACCAAACAGCCGTAGCGCCGTCCATTCGACCCACGACATGGGAGCCCCTTCACCAACGGCGATTTGCGAGATGACATAGAACCAGTCCGAGACGCGGCGGCTCGGTTTGCCTCGATAGTAGTCGAGGTCATGCCGCACGGCAACAATATCTCGCTTGAAACCCGATTTCCGCTGAACCATCGGCAGCCGATTCACGGGAGAAGATTTGCCATCACATTTTTTGTAAAAGCCAATGTCATACGGTTCAACCAGCCGATCGAAAAGCAAACCCTTCACTCCACGTGACCGAAGAAAAACACGAATGGCGGTCCGGTTATCAATTATCGAATTCGGGTTATGGATTTCATGTTCACCCATATTCGGGTGCTGTACCGCCAATTCATCCAGTTCAGTATCACCGGGCGGACAATATTCCAGATAAGAGGGGAAATGCATCGTTGACCATCCTTGCCATGCATCAATCCACAAACATTCCGTAGGCCGACATCAATTTTACCTGATCGTCAAACTCGGTCCGAATTCTTCAGTCAAAAAACCATTTCGACCGATTTTGCGGAAGCTTCCTCCGATCTCCTCCCGTTGGTCCATAACTGAAGAGTTTCGGAGAAGCACGTATTTCGGTCGAAAAGCCCTCTGTTTATGGAAAATGATTACTGATACGGGTAGGATGCTAGACTGCATTTCGTTCGCCAATCCAGCTTTTGAGAGGTTATACCGAAGAGAACATCATCTGCCCGGAAGTCTCATACTTGCTAAGCAGCTCGCATCTGAGATTTTTTTCCTCACCGGGACAGTCCCCTTCCACTCTCAACAAACCCACTCCAATACTCTCAGTTAGTGCTTTCGGGAGAGCATCCTTATGTCAGAATCAAACAGGTTCCCTCTATTCATCGCCAGCTTTTTAACGCTCATTGCCGCCGGGATGGGTTTCGCCATCCGCGGGGCGATTCTGGACGACTGGAGCATACAGTTCGGTTTCACCAAGGGAGAACTCGGAGGTATCACGGGGGGTGGACTCGTTGGCTTTGGCGTGATCATCATTTTCTTCAGCCTCTTTACTGACACCGTCGGGTACAAGCCGCTGATGATCCTGGCATTTATCATGCACGTTTTGTCTGCGGTACTAACATTGGCAGCAACTCCAATCTATGCCTCGATGGGGAAAGAAGCGACTTTCCAATGCCTGTACTGGGGAATGTTCATGTTCGCTATCGCGAATGGACTTTGCGAAACGGTCATTAATCCCTTGACGGCAAACTTATACCCGAAGCAAAAAACCCATTACCTCAACATTTTGCATGCGGGCTGGCCAGGAGGCTTGATTGTAGGGGGAATTCTGGCCTATCTCGTTTGCGGTGATGGAGCAGCACTTCAGCATCTGCGATGGGAAATCCCCATGATGTTCTTCCTGATCCCTGCTGTTATTTATGGGTTAATTATTCTGAAAGAAAAATTCCCGGAATCGGAAGCGAAAGCAGCCGGTGTTTCCTACGGTCGCATGTTCTCTATCTTTGCTTCTCCGGTCTTTCTGTTGCTCTTGCTGCTGCATGCGATGGTTGGCTATGTAGAACTGGGTACCGATAGTTGGATCACCAACATCATGGAAAACGTGATTCCAGGTAACGCTATTCTCCTCTTCATTTATACATCCGGTTTGATGTTCGTTCTGCGATTCTTTGCCGGTCCCATCGTAGAGAAAGTCAACCCGGTTGGACTGTTGCTGGGAAGTGCTGTTCTGGGCTGCATTGGCCTCTTATTCCTCAGTGCCGCTGAAACGGCGATGGCGATTCTGGCTGCCGCCACCGTATACGGCTTGGGAAAAACTTTCCTTTGGCCGACCATGCTAGGAGTTGTTGGCGAACGGTTCCCGCAAGGGGGAGCAATTTCGATGGGTGCCCTCGGTGGAATCGGGATGCTCTCTGCCGGACTGCTCGGTGGTCCAGGGATCGGTTACAAGCAGGACTACTTTGCTTCTCAACAACTGCAGGAAGAATCTCAAGAGACTTACGACGAGTTCAAATCTGGTAGTGAAAAAGGCTTCCTCTTCTTCCCTGAAATCGCCGGACTGGACGGTGAAAAAGTGGGGGTTCTCAAAGAGAAGAAAAAAGAAAATGAGTCAGAAATGACTGAGGACGAAAAAACAAAACTCGCTCTCGTCGAATCGGCCAGTTTATTTGGTGGTCGTCAGGCTCTTAAATATACGGCCGTTGTTCCGTTTATGATGGCG
>JAGQQC010000230.1 GCA_020426395.1 Planctomycetaceae bacterium | reverse complement strand
AGTTGAAAATCTTCGGCAACCATGTTGCTAATCAGGAAGTTGTTCTGCTTAAGGCCGTTTGTCTTACCGACGATCTCTCCATTTTCGACCGACCAGATTTTCCGGTCACCTAACCAAAGCGTGAGATCCTGACCATTAAAGAGCAAAGAACTATTTTCCTTGGTCGCCAGAATCGGAACTTGTTCGTTATGGCGCAGGTAAGCAATCAACGAGCGAATCTGTAATTCACTGAAGGGTTTGAGTTGATTGTCGGGCATCATCGATTTTTTATTCAGCACTCGTTCATCAATTTCCGCGAGCGGAACTTCCAACATCGATTCGGCAGATTGCAATGTGAGTATCCCGTTCTCTTCGGAACGGACAATCCCCGTCAGTACGCGGCCATCTTCGGTGATAACTGTACTCGGTTGATACTCTTTCGCCATGACAGAACTGGGATCGACAATGTTGGAAAGCAGATACTCTAGATTGCTTCGATTGGAACCGGTTAGATCGGGGCCCACTTTTCCTCCCTGCCCATACAGGATATGACAACGCTGACAGGTTGCTGCAAAAACGGCCCGTCCGAGGGAGAGATCGGGGTTCGGTCCCTCAGGGTCATTCACGAGTTTCGTGTAATCAGCAATCAGTTGCTTTAATTCTTCCGGAGTCTCCGCGACAGTCCCCCAGACGTCCGTCAATAAGCCGTTCAGTTCTTCATTGTTGTGGAACTGGAGTTGCCGCACGAGATCAGCGGTCAAAGCCGAATTCGGAATCGTCCCTGACTGAATCGATTTGAGTAGTTCGATTCCATAGCTGGCCCGCGTGCAGAGGGTAGCGATGGCAAATCGCTTATTTTCGGAAGAGAGGTCTCCCCACGTATCAATTAATAAAGAAGCTGTTTTTGGATCGTCGTAACTGGCTAAACCTTTGATCGCAACCGACCCCCATTTGGGGTTTGGCACTAAGGATTGCAACAGGGGTACCAAGGATGGCTCACGCAAGGATAGCAGAACATCGAACGCTAACTGGCGTGATTCGTCATCATCACTGGAAGCCACGATTGTCTTCAACCGGTCTATTGCAGCGGAATCTCCAAATCGGGCTGCCAACACCAGGGTATTATTGCGAATCTTCTTGTTGTTTGATTCAACCAGTTTTGAATAAACTTCGTTCCATTCTTTGGGGGGTTGAGGATTTTCCTGACCTCGGTAGGCTCGCGTGAGACTTTCCAGAAACGGAAGTTGAACATTCGGATCATCACTCGATTTGAGTGCTGTGACCAGCACGGCCAAGTTGGCAACGGACTCGTCACCAGCGATTCGTCGGAGCATGAACTTTCGTATTAACGGGATTGTGTCCCCAGCATTCAGAGCCAGTTCCAATGCCCGCTTTGGCTCCACTCCCGCCAGAGGCTCGGCAGCGTACCAGTACATCAACGGAAGGTTGTGATCATTCACATCTTCGGCATGGGTAAGTAAGTTTTCGACGAGCTGCCAACGTCGCTCCACAGGAATTCGCTGTGCGGCCGATGCCAGATAGAGCCGGACTACTTGCGATGGATCATTGAGCGCCATCGTTTCCAGTCTTGCGAGAACGGACAGAGCGGGCTTGCTGTTTTGTTCCAATGCTATCTGGACTGTCCAACCCCGGACGTACGGATTTTCATCCTCCAGTCCCTGTTCAATAAATTGGGTAGTCAAGTTCCCGGTTACATGTAAGACCCACAATGCCCGGAGACGCCGGGTTTCATCCGGATGTCGAGTCGCAACATTCACTAAACCTTCAATCGCACCGGCATCAAGTTTACGTTCAAGAGCTCGCTCCTGTAACAACCGGCGTGAATGGCGTACATACCAGTCATTTTGATTCAAAACATATTCGGCCAGCTCCTGGTCACTCTTCTGCTTGAGGTCAACCTGGGCTGGTTTCGTTTCTCCATAGCTGACCTTGTAGATTCGTCCGTTCGTGCGGTCGTGACCATCAATATTTTTATGATGGCAGGCGTTCATGTCGTACCAGTCGATTACGTATGCCTGACCGTCAGGTCCGTAGCGAATATTAAGCATCTGAGACGCTTTGTCACCTGTAAGTAGAAAATCCTTGCCGTGATGACCGACGTACCCCGACCCCTCCGGTTCCAGTACATCAGCGTTCAACCGCTGGCCGTGGATATTATTCATGATGATTTGATTGCGATATTCTTCCGGCCAGACTCCTCCCAGGTAGATCATCGCTCCAGCATGCGCGTGACCTCCACCGACGGAATCTGATTTCCCATTCCCGATGTGCGCCCAGGCACCGACGTAATGGAGGTGATCGGCGATTGTTTTAATGTCATCGTACGTATGAGGATTAAAGTGCTGCCCCGCCTGCCGTTGATAACGAGCCCCTTGAATGATGTGGTACAGGTGCGGAATCACACAAGCCGTACAAAAAGCCTGACCGTGATCGTTAAAGTCGACTCCCCACGGGTTACTGGTTCCCTGTGCGAAGACATCGAATTCATGCCGAGTGGGATGATACCGCCAGATTGCCGCATTGAGCGGAATCCTTTGTTCATCAGGCGTTCCTGGTTTACCAACGCGGGAATGTGTAAAGACTCCATGACAACCATATAACCAGCCATCCGGTCCCCAAATGAACGCATTCAAGGTTTCGTGAGTGTCATGATATCCCCAACCATCCAGCAGGATTTCCGGTTCGCTATCGGGAATATCATCCCCATCTCGATCAGGAATGAAGAGAAGATACGGAGCCGCACCAACCCAGACGCCTCCGAAGCCGACTTCAAGCCCGCTTACCAAGTTGAGATTTTCCGCAAACACTTTTCGTACATCGTGTACGCCATCTCCGTCCGTATCTTCGAAAATCAAAATCCGGTCGCGTCCTTCTCCTTCCGGTGCCCGGACTGGGTATTGATATCCTTCCGCAATCCAGACCCGCCCCCGATCATCAATCGCCATCGCAATCGGTTGTTTCACTTCCGGTTCAGCGGCAAAAACGGTCGCACTGAACCCTTCCGGCAATTTCATGACACGGACAGAGTCCTCTGCTTCGAGACCGGCATAGGGATATTCATCCGGGATCAGCTCAACATAAACCGGTGTCGCCGTACCCGGTTGACGATCATGAAAACGGAAATTATCAAAGTTAACATGACCCCAGCCTCCCGTGTGGTTGTCGGTGACCCGAATGAAGATATCTTCACCCTGATGCTCGTGCAGATCGACCACGACTCGGAACATGTTTTCCCGGTTAACGCCCACATACTTGGCCAGCACTTCACCAGATTCTGTTTCGACCAGCTCAACAGCCGTCTCTCCATGTCCCCCACCTCCCAGCAGGAAGGTTGCCCACGGGGCCGCGATCGGAAATGAGGCGGAAGTCAATGTCCCCGTCGGAGCATCGGCCAGTTTTTCAAATCCGCCGATCCAGTATTCTCCCTGATGCAGACTTTTACTGTCATTGCGGCGGGCGTGAACGGCATCCCCTTTGATGGGTTGCCCGCTAAAGGCTTCTCCTTCGACCTTCCAGTCCTCAAGTGTCCCCTTTTCAAAATCGAGATTAAGCATCTTCCCATTTTTATCTTTGGGAAGAACCCCCTCTTTCGCCGCTTTAACGAAGGCAAGCTTCTCGCCAGCTTGTGCAAAAACGGGTCGTGCATCAAAGCTCAACACAGCAGCTACAGCAGCGACTACGACAAAAGAAAACTGAATACGAGCACGTGCGGACATTTAATTCAACCTTGGTTTGCGCGGAATAAGGGGAACGATGGCTGGAACCACAGATGGACACAGTTCAACACAGATTTGGGCAATCTGGCTGTATGAAAAAATTTCAGGAATCACTGATGAGGTTGCGAAATATTCTTCGGACCAATCGTTCTTTTTTCGTGGGTTTCGTGGTAATGATTAATCTTATTTAATCGTAAAGGCGGGTAGTTTGACGATCTCGCCCCCCTTCATGGTCGATTGGTGGGCACAGATACCAACGCAAGTCCAGTTCGCGGACTGCACTGCATTCGGCCAGGGGTCACGATCTTCGGCCAGAGCAGAGAGGAATTCGTTGACCAAGTGCGGATGTGAACCTCCATGGCCTCCCCCTTGTAAGAATGAGAGGTGATCGGCATCTTCGATGGACTGCGTGAATTTCTGAATTTCTTTGGGAAGCAGATGCGCAAAGTCGGGCACTTCAATTCGTTCGGGAATTTCGGGCTCCGGTTTCTTCGCTGTGTGCAACACATGCGGATCCCCTTCGATCAATGTCCACTCGAACGATTTCTTGGTGCCATAAACATCAAAGCTTTCCCGATACTGTCGAGCCGTGTCATACAGGAACCGCCAGATCTGAGCGGAGACATCGCTGTTTGCAATCTTGATGTGACAGCTTTCTACAGCGAACGGATTTCCCGACCGTTCCTTAATCTCGTCCCGAACCGTTCCTGAACCGAAGCAGCTGACATATTCCGCACACCCATCCACCAAACCGAGCACCGGGCTGACAACGTGGGTCGCGTAGTGCATCGGGATCATATCTTTCCAGTATTCGGGCCAGCCATCCATATCCTGTGGATGTGACGCCTTCATGAACTGGATCTTGCCCAGTTCTCCTGATTCATACAGTTCCTTGATGAACAGAAACTCGCGGCTGTAGACGACGGTTTCCGCCATCATATATTTGAGGCCGGTCTCGTCGACGAGTTGGCAAATCTGGTCGCACTCTTCAATCGTCGTCGCCATGGGTACCGTACACATGACGTGCTTGCCTGCTTTTAGGGCTTCCATACTCATCCAGGCGTGGTCGGGAATCGGGCTGTTGATGTGGACGAAATCCACGTCCGGATCAGCAAGAACATCCTCATAATTGGTGTAACGTTTCTCAATCCCCAATTTGTCACCAATACTATTCATTTCCGCTTCGTTCCGACGGCAGATCGCAGCGATATTCGCCAGCGGATGAGCCTGATAAATTGGTAGAAACTCGGCTCCAAACCCCAACCCGATCATGGCGACATTAAACTGTTTCGACTCGGACACGATAACGAACTCCTGAGCACGTGGATGCGTGAATGAAAATGATTAAATGTTTTGTGAGAGAAGATTATCTAACAAGTGATCCTAAAACCCTCTGATGGGTCACATTCCCCTCTGATCTCACGAGTTGAAGAACAACCACAACCGGGTATGAGGAGGAGTACTAATACCCTACCCGATCTGACCTAAATCAGAATGCGAAATAGCGCAGAATTATTGTGATATTTCACCTAAGCTATTTTGACTCACTTCGACAGTTGGTATGCTAAAAGACTCAACCCATCGATCCACCCTCCTTTGGAAACTGCCCGCGCAACCCATCATGACGACTCGCCGATCTGTTGCCCTCTTACTCGAAACATCGAATGCGTACGCGCGCGGTCTACTTGATGGCATCATCGAGTATTTACGTGAACATGAACAATGGTCGATTCATCTGGGAGAACAGGAACGGGGAGCCAAACCACCCCATTGGCTGAAGGGCTGGCGCGGTGATGGCATCATTGCCCGGATCGAAACGGAAGCCATTGCGACTGCCGTTCAGCAAACCGGCTTGCCGGTCGTCGATGTCAGTGCGGCCCGGTTGGTTCCCTCCTTTCCCTGGGTAGAAACGGACGACCGCGAAATCGCCCGACTTGCTTTGGAGCATTTTTTATCCCGTGGCTTTCGATCCGTTGCCTTTTGTGGAGAGAACTGTTTCAACTGGTCCCGCTGGCGGGCGGAGGCGTTTGCTGAATTTGCCCAGCAGGCAGGTTGTGAGTTTTCCCAGTTCACCTCGAATTCTCGTCAACGAATGAACCTGGGAAATTCCCGCCAGCAGATTAAGCTCGCCAAGTGGATCTCCGCGCTTCCCCAACCAACCGGGATTTTTGCCTGCTACGATTTTATGGGACAGCAAATACTTGATGTCTGTCGAGAACTCGACATCAGCGTTCCCGAGCAAATCGCGGTTCTGGGTGTCGATAACGATCAACGGTTATGCCGACTTTGTTCTCCTCCCCTCTCCAGTATCATTCCTGATACCCGTGCGACAGGTTACGCCGCCGCGGAGCTTTTGGATGAATTGATGCACTCCCCCACCCGCAAACGTACCAGTCCAGTCCAGATCCTGATTCCACCGCAGGGAATTGCCGAGCGGCTTTCAAGTGATATTTATGCCAGTGATGATGACGAGCTTGTTTCCGCTCTGCAATTCATTCGCGAACATGCGTGCGAGGGAATCACCGTTAACGATGTCCTCCGGCAAGTCCCCCTGTCACGGAGAGCATTGGAGGCTCGCTGTCAGAAACTGACTGGCCGCACTCCTCATGCCGAAATCACCCGCATCAAACTTGAACGAGCTAAGCGACTGCTCAGCCAGACCACGTTGACACTCAACGAAGTTGCCCGACGTTCCGGGTTTTCCCAAGCGGAATATCTGTCCGTTGCTTTCAAGAAGCTGACTGGGCAGACTCCCGGTCAATTCCGCAATTCCACGCTCACAGGCTCTTAAATCACTCAAAAATCAATCCGACCACCAACCGCAGGCTGGGCATCAGCCCCGGTCAAACTATAATCAGCCGAAACTTAACATCTTCATCCCCGTCGAATAAACACGAGAGTCTGAATCACTGATGTCCGAGAGCTTCAAGGAAATTCTGGAAACGTTCGCCAATCCGCACCCCGGGCGAGATTATCTGATCGACACGGTCTGCCCCGAATTCACTTCCGTCTGCCCCAAAACAGGTCAGCCCGATTACGGAACACTAAAAATCAGTTACATCGCGAATGAACATTGCTTCGAACTGAAATCATTGAAGCTGTATCTTCAACAGTACCGAAACCACGGCGCGTTTTATGAAGATGTGACGAACTTGATCCTGAATGATCTAGTCGAAGTTACTCAACCCAAGTGGATGAAAATCGTCGCCGACTTCACTCCGCGCGGAGGTATTCGGACCTCAGTCACCGTCGAATACCCTTCCCTCGGCATGCACCCCGCGGGATAATAATTAGAATAACGCCCCTCGATAGGGTAACCCAGACAATCACGAAGTGTTGTCAGAGTCGCGCAGCGACAAGCGGCAAACCACTAACAGTTTAATCAAAGAAATAACTATGCCGATTTTTGAATACAAATGCGAAGAATGTGGAGCGGTTTCCGAAATTCTCGTCCGGCACGATACCCAGCTTCAGTGTGAACAGTGTGCTTCGACGAAACTGGAAAAACTGCTCAGCGCCCCGGCGGGTCATGTTAAGTCGGGCGGCCTGCCAATCGGCTCTAGTTGCCCGCCACCCGAAGCAGG
>JAGQQC010000022.1 GCA_020426395.1 Planctomycetaceae bacterium | reverse complement strand
GGAACCGTTTGCGTTGGGGGTAATCGATTGAGCCTGACCAACAGTTTGGCTATTTCCAGTTGCGGTCGTACTAGTGGTTTCCTGACCGAATACAAAGGGGACACGTGCTCCCTCCGGCAAACTTTGATTCGCTGAAGCGTTTTCTGTATTCGCAGGATTTGAACTGACCGCAGCTTGCTGCTCCGCTCCAAATACAAAGGGAGCTTGTTGATTCGTCAAAGCGGCTTGATTGTTCATAGAAGATTGAACGGGTTGCTGTCCGTTGTAATTACTCTGCAACTGATTCGACATATCCGTAACAGGTTGCTGTGAAGAAGCATTCGCGTTGTAATTGTTGAGACCAGTCACCGGTGTTCCATTTTGTGGCTGAGGGACCATATTCACTGCCGAAAATTCTTGCGGCGGCAAGTTCTGTGGGGTTCCACCCGGTGTTAACAGCACCCCGGGTACATTGTTCGGCCTGTTTTGTGGAGCCGAAGTTGCAGGAGTATTCGCTGGATTCGCAAACTGAGCAAAAGGATTAGTCCCCACTGGAGGAGCCGAAACAACCTGTGCATTGGCATTCACAATCGGGTTCTGATTGTTCGCCGGAGGAGTATTGTTAGCCACAACCGGACCTCCTCCAATGGCATGGTTTTGAACGGCTTGAGACAGTTTCATCTGGGCTTCCGCTTCGGTTCCTGTCTTGCGGAACAAGGCTAATGCCTGATCGAACTGCTGCTGTCGGGCGTATAACAAACCCAGGTTATTGGTTGCCCGTTTATGTCCGGGTTGCATCTGAATCGCTTGTGTCAGGTAAGATTGACTCTCCTGGAAGCGCCCCTGTAAAAGGTAAGAGTACCCGACATCGCTAAGTAACTCGGGATCAAGTGGATTGGCTTGCATCGCTTTTTGATAGTGCTGTTCCGCCTCCCCAAAATTTTGTTTCAGATCCGCCAGGACCGCCAGGCGATGATGAGCCTTCGAGTTGACGGGATGGGAAACGAGGACCTGCTTGTAAGCTTGAGCGGCTGAAGCGTAATTCCCTTCCGCTTCATGTTTTTGCGCTTCACGTAATAGCTTGTCGATATCATTCGATGCCGCCTCGGCTAACGGGGCTGCGGGTTCCACCGGCATTTCAGCAGAGGCCTGAATGATTTCACTGGGCGTCGATTGATCCGACTCCAGTTCATGCTCGAAAGCGGCAACGTCCTTTGGCTTAACCCCTTCCGACTTGCCCTGTGGCGCATTTTTCGTCAATTCGGCCAGTTCCTGTTCGGCAACATCCTGCTGCGACCAGTTGGCGCTACGAATGCCATTGAACGGAGAAGACTGACACCCAACCAGACAGGCGGCTGTCAGGACGACGAACGTTGTCTGAAATAATTTCACCGGTTTATTATCCCCGATTAAATGAGCGGATCCTTCCGCCGATTTCAATTTTGGAATCCTTTCCCGATCGGGCGGCATTTTCAAAATTCTGGCTGAAAAATGCCCAAGCAAACGAAATCTCACGAATCCTCCGCAGGAAACTTCCGTTTGAACTGGTGATCGGCCCCTCAAACCCACAGAAACCATAACCTGTTGAATAGAATACGGTTACAGCCCCACCGAAATGCTTCAATGTGATTGAGACAGCCGGTAGATCTTCCTTGAGGTTTGATGAGGAGGCGGGACTATACGACTTTTCCCGAATCGTGTCGAGTCGATCTTTCGGCCCGTACCCGATTTGCAACCACTCAGGCCAATTGAGTGGCTTTTGGCGTGAATGACTATTGGACCTCGGCCGGCTCTGCTGAAGCGGAAGCATTCGGTTCCACCGTCCGGGCCGGTTTCAAGAGCAGCACAAAAACTCCCGCCAATAGAATCACTCCGGCACTACACCAGTAAGGCAGGCTGACTTGTGAAAAGAATAAGTCAATTCCAACCATTGGCCCCAGGATTCGGGCAATCGAGGACATACTTTGGCCTAATCCAAGAACTCCCCCCTGATCGGTCTCCGTGCTTCGTAAAGAAAGCAACGCTTGAATCGACGGATTCAGGGCAGCAAAGCCAACCACGCTCAGCGGTAGCAATAAGTACAGAAGAACCAAGTTACCGCTGTCGGCAATTGCCGCAATGGCGATGAGTCCCGAAATCATTAAGAGGACTCCAGCAAGAGCCATCCGCTTCTCTCCCACCTTGGGGAGTAAGCGCCGAATAAGCAATCCTTGGCTGAGGAGAAGAAGGACTCCGATATACGCGAAGATGAGGAAGTTATCTTCATCGCTCATCCCGAAATGTTGCGTCAACAGGGCCATCGTGGATTCAAGCTGGGCGAAGGCGAATGTGGCCAGGAAAATGGTTAACAGAATCAAACCGATTGCCGGACGCGACATCGCGGTTGATAGCGATCCAAAATTCATCCAGCCCCCGCGACTGGGACGGGAATCAGCAGTCAATGATTCCGGTAACTTGAAAATAGCGAACAATAAAGCCATCCCGGACATCGCTGCGGCAACGTAACTAGGTAACGAACTGGGAGGAGCCCCGACTTCATCTCCGACAGAGAGAGCGCCGATGAGCGGGCCAAAAGTGAAACCCACACCAAACGCCGCCCCAATCATTGCCATCCCTTTTCCTCGACTTTGGGCATCGGTGACATCAGCGACATAAGCTTGGGAGGTCGAGATCGTCGCCCCAGCAATTCCGGCTCCGATCCGAGTCACGAATAGCCAGCCCAGTGGCGAGAGACCCAGGACGACTTTGGAGGGATCCAAACCGGTCGCCCAACCAAAGAGTGCGTAGGAAACCGTTGAGCCGGTCAGGCCTAGAATCAAAATCGGTCGACGCCCCACCCGATCGGAAAGTCGTCCCCAAACGGGCGCAAACAGAAACTGCATCGCCGAGAAAGAAGACATGAGCAGGCCCAGGTATAAATCCTGGTTTTCCTCTGGAATGAAATGTTTTCCATACCGGGGCAACAGCGGCATGATGATGCCGAAACCGAGCAAGTCGATAAAGACGGTCACGAAGATGATCATCAAACTTGCTTTACCAGTTCTCGCCACGGGTTATTCCTTAATCTGTTGAATTCGTTTTAATTGAATCACCAAGGCACGAAGGTCCAAGGAGAAATTACATTGATAGAAGCACACACGATCGTAAACTTCTCTCAAGATCTATTTCTTTGGAAAAAGTAGCGTTTATCGTCATGAAAAAACGGTTCTGCCGTGCAACTTGACTTCCTATTCCTGAGGCTACTTGGTGTCTTCGTGGTTCAAAGAATCAATCTATGTTACAGCAGCTAACTGTAGTCGCTTCCTGACCAGACTGAAATGGAAAACGCACCACAGGTGAAGAACATGTGGTGCGTTTTATTGGTTTCAGTGAAAATTGCCTCTAATCAGGCGTGGGCTTCTTTGCCGTAATCGGCGAAATCGGCTTCAGGAGTCGCGTCGCTTTCAGGGTCGAACCACTCTTTCTTGAACTCGATGCGGACTTTATGTTTCATCGCCAGGTTCGCAGTGATCGCCATAATCGCATCGGCCATCGCCACGGTTCCGTTACACTTCAGGCCCCCTTCTTTTGGACCTTTGAAGTTGTTCGTGCGGATACAGTGACAGAAGTGTTCCATCTCTTCGGTGTAACCTCGGCTGACCTCGGTCACTTTGGTGTCCACGGCCGTCGGAGCGGCGGTGGTTTCGTAGGAGTCCATCACTCCGCCACCCGATTTCCCTTCGACCAACCAGAGACGGGTATCTATTCCACCATTACTGTTGGGACTGGCTTCTTTATACAGCAGCGCTTCTTTCTCTGTTTTCATAATGAGGGTCGCGCGTGAACCGAATACGGCTTCACCGTAAGGTTCCCAGCGGTTGGTGCTCATCGAAGAGTAAGTCACGATGCAGATGTCGCGTTCGTTATGCACCTCATCGGTACCCTCTTTGTAGTACGTGGGACCAGGGAATTCGAAGGTGACATAAATATGGTCATCGATTTCACGGTCATCATCCCACTTGTCTTCGGGGCCAACACCGGGAACACCGTAGAAGTTTTTTCCACCATATCCCTGCACCGCGAGCGGATGAACTTTGCCCAGGAAGATACTGGCGGCATCCATCTGGTGACTTCCCAGTTCAGCCATCAGTCCACCACCGGTGGAATTGAACAGACGCCAGTTGACGAGCTGGTTCAAATCTTCGTAACCAAATTCTTTGGCCATTTCGTCAGTGACTACCGCTTCGTCAGCCTTGGGAATACTTTTCCGCCAACTGTCTCGACCGGGGAAGCTGTTATTCCGATGCCACTGAGCACGGATAAATTTGATGGTGCCGAGATGACCTTCTTTTACAAGGTGGTTGGCATTGTCATACAGGACGCTGTAATGACGTTGGTGACCGACGGCGTAAAGGAGGCCTTTCTCTTTCGCTTTCCGAATGAGTTGCTTGCACTCAGTAATATTGTGGGCCATCAATTTTTCAGAAAGAACATGCAGTCCCGCATCAAGACATTCCATCGCAACCGGAGCGTGTTGATTGAGAGGTACCGCAATCACCACCATCTCGATACCGAGTTTATCCTTATCGGCGAGTAGTTCACGGTGGTTATTATAGACTTGGATCTTTTCCGCTCGCTCGGCTCCCAATTTATTGACGAGACCAATGCGATGTTCGTTACCATCTCCTTTGAAAGCCCGTTCCTGGTTGGTTGGACGAAGGTCGGCAATCGCGACGATGTCCATGTAGTTATCGGGATGCTGAGTGATCAAGACGTTACCTTCATCACCGGTGCCGATGAAGGCACATTTGACCTTGTCCCCTTTCAGCTCTTCATAACCAAAGTAGACGGCTCCCATCCCGGCGGCGGAAGCAACCGCCCCTTTGATGAAATCACGACGGGATTGTCCGACAACCTGATCGAAGTTGTCGCGACCGATTTTTTCCTGTTCCGGAGTTAATAACATTTCAAATCTCTCCCCGCATTGAGCTGAGGTGGTTGGTAATTCAGGTTTAATGTGTAATCGATATTAGTTTGTTAATTTCGACCAGCGATACAGCAGCTATCGGGTTCAGGAAGCGGCTGTGGCCGGTTCTGCCGTCGAAGTGGATTGCGTTTTCTTGCCATTGACCGATTTCAGTTTGCGTTTGTTCCACCACGAAATGATGGCCGCGTCCAGACCAAACCAGCGACCGGTTGGGAAGGCGGCAATCGTCAGCAGTGCGAAAACTTCAATCAAGTTTTTGTCGATAAACAAACTGTGATCCGGCCCAGGTGCATGGGGGATGCCTGGCAAGGGAGGCATGACCAGATAAAACGAAAAGATCATAATCGCGGCGAGCAATGCGGAAAGCTTGGTGAGGAAACCGGAAATCAAACAGATTCCCAGACAGACCAGCCCGGTCATCACCAGAAGATCTTTCTCGCGTACCGGGGAAGGATCGGGAGCAACCGGGCCGCTGCTCAGTTGCTCAAGCGTCACCAGTTTTAATGCAGCGTCACGCAGTTCCTTATCCAGTGCTTTCACCGGACCGATGGCGGCGCTTTTCTTTTCGTTCATCTTGTCTTTTTCATAATCGAGATGAACCCAGTTGTACGCCATCTTCGCGTCTTTTCGCATTGATTCGTAACGGTTTAACAGAACTTCGTACTGTTCAATATTCCCTTTACGATCGTCTGTAATAACTTTTTCTTCGCCAGCCTCATCCTTGATTTTCGTCTTATACTCATCTCCGACCATCTCCGGGTTCCCGCCTAATGTCCCTTTCAGACGTTCCCGGAAACCAAGTCTGGCCTGGCGATCGTATACATTGTCCAAGGCTTTGGCGAATGCGATTTGCACTTCAGTTGGTTCAACCTCATCTCCTCCTTTTAACTGATATTTGAAGTCTCCCGGTTGGAGCATAAGAGGTGGCACTTCTTCCAAGCCAGCGAGATCGATCAGCTTTGCTTTTTCCTGAGGGGTCAGGTGTTCCTTCCCATCGACTTCGAGACGTTTCGCATCTGCATTGAATTTTATGTACTTCTCCCAACTTTTGTTTTTCTCGAGAAACTCGGCAACCTCTTGGGGGAGTTCTGTTAGTGGATAGACGTTCGAATCCGAGGCATAGCGTTCCTGTCCATTCAGCATGAGATCAAGGCGTTTCTGTTGATTCTCATCAAGCTTGTAATGATCCACGAATCGTTTCTGCCAGGCCGACCAGCGGGCGTTGACACTCTCCTCGTCCAGCCAGCTTAACTCGTTGGGATCGCCGGTCATTTCCCGAAAGACCTCCCGGAAGGGGCCTTCGGCATTGCGGAGGAAACCGACTGAGCTCCAGGGTTGGGGGGTTGATTGAGTGGAGGCCTTCCACAGACCCTCGTACAGGAATTGCCAACCAATAGCCATACGAAAGACGACGAGCATCAGGATGGCGATGAAGGGAACATATCTCGTTTTCGGCACGTTATTTCTACCTTTTTCAGTCGATAACATCACACGATCAATCTCACCCGGGAAGTTTTGGTAACTAACCCGCTATTTGAGAGAGCGGTTTAACGCTCTGCACTGCCTCCCTCCGCTGAACCTGAGCGGAAGGAAAGAACCCCGCAGGGTTTATACGTCGGCAGGGGGCAGGTCGTGGGGTGTGTGGTATAAAACATCGTCTGGCACATTGATGAGAATCGGATCGATCGGACGGCCAGGCTGGGGTGGGAGAATCAGTATAGCACTGACCTCCGGATGATTATCACAAAATTCACCCGTTTTTTCGACCCCCATGACAAAAAAAGCGGTCGAGAGAGCATCAGCTTCTTCCGCTGTCGGGGCAAGTACGGTGACGGACAAGAGTTCGTCCACTGGCCAACCCGTCCGTGGATCAATAATGTGACCGTACCGCTTCCCCTCGAACCGGTGAAACTGCACATTCGATCCGCTCGTCGAAAGGGCGCAGTCCTGTATTAAAATTGTAGCCAACTGCTGCTGGGTGAACAGGGGATTTCTGAGGCCAATCGGCCAACCCGGATAGCCATTATGACCTCCGCGGGCCAACATTGTGCTCTGCCCACCGTGCAGCAGAAAGGTTCCGATCCCCTGCTCCACAAGTTCTGCGGCGATGACATCGAGCGCGTATCCTTTGCCAATGCCTCCCAAATTCAGCTCGACGCCCGGCATGGCCAACTGGATTGAGGTCGTCTCGTCGATGTAGTGGACATGTTCACGCCCGACAAGTTTGCCGGTCTGGGCTATCTCCTCTTTGGTGGGGAGACGGTTTTCCTGCCGGGCTTTTTTCCAGAGCGATATATAAGGGGCTGCCGTCAGATCGAAAGCGCCAGCGGTTCTGAGGGAAAGATCGTCCCCTCTTTTCAGGAGCTGATACAAATTTTCGGTAACAACGAACGGTGCCACGGCAGCCAATTTGTTGAGTTGAGAAAGTTCGCTCTCCTCCCGATAAACAGTCATCTGAGCTTCCAGCGGGTGGACTCGTTCGAGAGCATCGGTCGCAGGAATGACAATATCGCGGTCACCCGGGTTCAATACGAGCCCGAATTCGCATGCCATCGCCCGGGTCGCCATACGCAGCGTTGCCCCCGCTTCGGGTACAGGAGGCCGATTTTCCAGGAAGGCCTCACCCGCCTCGCGAGCATTTCGCACCAGGTGGTCTCTCAGGGAACGCCCCGTTAGAAAATCACGACGACTCCCCTGCTGGTCTGCAGAATCAAATTCAGGTGATGGACTCATTATTGAATAACTGAATAGTTCCCCGGTCGTTTTCATACAGAAAGCCAGGGAGCGGACTTAAAATCGGAACGAAGTGTTCCCAGCCCAGGAAATTGAATTTTTTACAATTTATCCCCTGATTATCGGGCGTTACAGAGGGACTGTCCAGATGACGCGTCGTCCTGAAATGCTGCTCGCAAAAAAGAAGAGGGCTCGGTAAATGAAACCGAACCCTCTTCTTTGAAATATTCTTAAACCCGGTAAGGCCTTTAAGCCCACGCCTGAATTTGGATCAGGAGAGAGCCAAACTTTGCGCCGGGATAGATATCAGATTACTCAGCAGAGCTGGCAGGCTCTTCAGCAGTATCAGCAGCGTTGTCACCAGCGGCAGCGCCACCAGCAGGAATCGGGTCACCTGTGTTGTCGGCAGGGCCGCATCCAATTTGGAACAAGCTCAAACCGCACAGCAGGGGTAAAATCAACAGTTTTTTCATTACGATTCTCCTTCAGTTCAAATTTCTTTAAAAAAAGCAGGGTTAAGTTGAGTGGAATCATGAAGGCTTGAACATTTCCCTCGAAAGATCATTACACCATGTTCCCAACACCTGAACCAGTGATACACAAATGAATTCTTAATAATCTCAAAAGATGATTCGCCTATTAAGTACGTGTATTAGCTCGACTTACTATTTTTTTTGAGATCGAAGTGCTAGTCAATCTACCCTAATTTCACAAACATCCTTCTCAATCCAGCCCGCCAATAACGTGCTTTCCGGCTGCTCTTCCCTCACCTCAAAAAATAGAGAACATGCGGCGTCTGGGAAGCAAAAACAAAAAAATCGGATCCTGCGGATTCTTCCGTTATCAATAACCTATTGAAGGACAAAGACTTACAAAAAACAAAACTGCTCCGCATGCGAATTATTCGCTCCCGATCCTCGCTTTCAGGGTAAATAAACTCAACTTGAGTGCCCTCAAATTCCGAATCTTCGAAATAACTGCCAATATCGGCACAACCGTTACATTCTGACATCGGCGAATGATCGGGAACATTGATGAAAGCGATTTTGAAGAAGACATTTTACAGTCTGGTTGGTTGCCTGGCCTTGTGGTCACCGGCATACGCACAGAACGGGACCTCCTCACAGGCGAGTGGAATACTCCCTGATGACTCGGCGGGTCGCGTCGTACTCAGTAATACAGTGGGTACAGCGGTAGCAACTCCCTTTGGGCCACGCGGCTTTGTAAACGGCGTGTGGGGCCAAGGGGCGGGTTACGATTCCGACCAGGTCGATTTGGGCGTTCTGATTCCCAAGCACATCGATCCAGGCACCAGCCTGTTTATGTTGATGTTGCAGGGATCCGTCACGGAAGATGGGGACGGTGTCGGCAACTTTGGTGTCGGCTACCGGTACTACTCCGAGGAGCTGGACCGCCTGTTCGGTATCTCCACCTGGTATACCACCGACGATAGTGGGTTCAGCACCTACGATTCCGTCGGCCTGAGCCTCGAGAACGTCGGTCGTCACTTCACGATGCGATTCAACGGGAACTTCGTCACGAACGACGACGCCTCCCTGGTTGATCGTTCTTACATCTCCGACGAGTTCTTCTTCGAGAACTATATCGGAGTGACTCGCCAGGATACCTGGGAAACCCCTTACCATTACGCCGAATTGCTCTTCGGTACGCCTCTGCCGGTTCTGGGCCGGTATGGTGTTACCGCGCATGTCGGTCCTTATGGGTTGTTCCATTCTGATGAAGATGGTGCCGCCGGGGTCAAGGTGGCTGTGGAAGCCCAAATCACCGAAGACATTCGCGTGTTGACCAACTGGCAGAATGATTCTCTGACTGGTTCGACAACCAACGTCAGTGTCAGTTTTGCCTTTCCTCATCGTCGATCCTCACGATACTTCCGTCAAACCCCGATCGAAAATCGGATGGGAGACTGGTGGATTCGTCCGAATCGGGTAAGCTCGGTGATCAGTCGTGAAGTTGAAAACGTGCCGTTGACTAATCCGAAAGATCTGGAACCGATCTTCGTGGTGCATCTCGATCCGAATGCACTCGTACCGGGTGACGGAACTTACGAGAGTCCATATGCATCGATTCTCGAATTCACTAACGCACCCAATATTGACATTATCCGAGTCCTTCCCCGCGAAGACGGAACTCCGACCAACCTGCAGAACAACGGACCGCTGGTCCTGTTTGACTGTCAGCGGCTGCTCGGTTCTTCCATCGAACACATTGTCGATGCGGTCGAATACAGTTTTGTCCTGCCTGAGCAGACCGGCGACTCATTGCCAATCATGCAAAACCTGAATAACGACAGTAACGATGCCGTCGTCATCCTGGCAAACATGAATGAAGTCTCAGGTATTCAGATTGACGGTACAGGAGTCCTTTCGGGTGACTTTGGTAACGGCATTATCTCACCAGCAGGCGACATTGAAGACTTCAATATTAACCGCAACCTGTTCGTCAACTATCGCGATGGCGTAAATCTGTCGAACGTCTTCGGAACTGGCCTGTTAACAGCCAACGAATTTGATGGTTCCGGCGGTCCTTCGGATGATGGATTCTTCCTGATCAACACCAACCCGCTGGATCTGGAACTGTTCAGCACAGAGAACAACTTCCATGACAACGGTGGGGTCGGCTCCAATATCATTGCTGATGCTGGAACGATGACGATCTTTGAAGAAAACAACACTGCCAACTTAAACGGAACTGGTTTCGGTCACCGTGCAGAAATTGGAGCAACGATTGTTCAAACCAGTTTCAGCAACAACTCGGCTAATGAGAATACCTCCACCGCAACGGGAGCTGTGTGGGATGCGAACGGAGGCACGATCAGCATTGAACGTGTCTTCGGCAACGAGTTTCTCGACAACGCGGGTTCCGGTGCGGTCCTTTCCGCCAGCCTGGGTGGAGACATCGTTCTGCGAAATATGCATAACAACCGCTTCGCCGGCAACGGCATTCACGGTCTACAGTTAATCGTGGAAGATAACGGTTCAACCATCGACGCCGAAATCGGCTCACAGGACATGGACAGCACTCTGTTGCCGAACGTGATGGAAAATAACGGTCAGGGAGCTAACTCAGGTGACGGTATCAACCTGACTGCCACCAACGGTGGCCGGATTGATGGCCTGATTCATAATACTCAGTCAAACGGGAACGATGATGATGGTCTGGGTGTCTATGCTTCCGAAGGAACCGTTAACCTGGGAGATGCAACTCACTCAGTCTTTGATGCCTCCTTCAATAATAACGGCGGAGCCGGTGTGGAACTGTTCGCCGAAGGGGGAACAGGGATGGCTCCTGGTCTGACGGACATCAATGCCTATATCTTCAGCACAACCATCAACGGGAACAGTGAAGGGGGTATTGTCGCCACAGCAACAGGTGACAATGCTGACATCGAACTGATCGCTGGTCAGTCTGGTGGCAACAACACGATCACCAACAACGGTGAAGTGGGTGTCGGCATGCACTTGGAAGGAACAGCCACTGGTTCATTGATTGTCTCACGAAACACGATCAACGGAACCTCAACAGGTGGAGTCGTCACTCCCTGGGATGGTGTTGGTGTCGGTGTCTACCTGCTGGACGATGCCGAGTTGACCGCCTTCCAGGTGACGAATAACACCATCAGCGGAAGCGCTGCTGACGGCGTTCGGGTTGAAACCTTCACCCAGTCAGTTCTGGAACTCGGTTTCATCGACGACAACAACATCACCAACAGCGGTGGAGACGGTATTTTCTACCGTCGTGAAGGGAATTCGATTCTGGATAACCAGTTTATCCGTGGCAACAACATTACTGGTAACTCTGCTAACGGTATCAATATCTACACCGCAGGTAGTTCAACCGACTTCCGCGATGCCTCTCTACTTGAATTGAACTTCACCATTGGTGACGGAGGTGCCGGAAACGGAAACAATATCAGTAACAACAGCATTGATGGTATCCTGCTGCACTCCACTGGAGACGCTAACCAGGTCACAAACATTAATGGTAACACGGTCGATAATAACGGTGCCGACGGTCTGCACGCCTTCCTCGGATTCTTCGCTTCACTGCAAGGGGTCTGGCAGAACAACACGTTCAACAGTAACAACCTGAACGGTATGATTCTGGAAGAAGGAGACTTCCTCCAGGTGACCCGAGCTACGTATGATCGTGGTACGAACACGATTAGTGGAGCTGACAGGGCCATCAACGTGGACCTTCTGGACAACTTCTTTAATAACAACGGTCAACATGGTCTGTTCGTCGCTGTGACCTCAGAATTGGATATTGATCGCAACGAGTTCACCGGAAACGGTCTGGACGGTATGGAGTTCTTCGTGCCGGCCTCCCAGGATAACCCACGAGTTATTCTCGCTCCTTCGATTATCGTGAGAGCTACTGAGAACCTGATTGCAGACAACGAGGGAATCGGCGTAAACATCTTTAACGCGGACGACTTCTCTGACTTCCCGGCTGTGGCCCCGCTGGACAGCTTTGACGGAGGCGGCCTGTTCGCTGGTGTCTTCACCTCCAACCAGATTCTGCGGAACGGCTATGACGGAGTCAGTATCTGGAACGATGACAATGACGAGACTTTGGTTGACTTGTTCGACAACCTAATCCTGAACAACGCTGGGTATGGGGTTCGTATTCAGAACTACGATGATGACCGTCAAAATGATGGTGTCATTGGAGGTGCCGATGCATTCGCTCGGGTGAACATCTCTGGTACGAACAACGTAACTGCAAACCAGGGTAATGGTGGAAACAGCCGAATCGATAACAACGGTCTGGGTGGTATCTTCGCCACCAACGGAGCCAATACTTCCGAACCGCTTAATGGAGACCTGGTCCAGGCTAACCTCGACCTGCGTGTCTTCCAGACAGCGATCCGCGGTAATGGAACGTCGGCGAACGGATTTGATGATGCCGCTGACCCGAACTACCTGGGTGGTGTCGTGGTGCCCTATCCAGATAGTGGTAACGGTTTATTCGTCTATGTCGGTACAGTTGACTTCGGTGGAATCGAAGCCGACATTCGGGATAACTACCTCTCGGGTAACGAAAGCGTGGATGTTGTGTTCCAGTCTTATACTGAAATCGATCCAGCAAGCCTGGCAGTTGCCCCATTGCTGACTTCAAGCGGTTCCATCAACGGTGCCTACCAACCTGATCCACTGGCTCGACTTGACCTGCGGTTCACAGGTAACGTAGGGGAAACGATTGATGCCACCCGCCAGGGAGCCTACTTCGATAACGCTGATCCGTTCAAATCACCTGCGGGAGGAGGCAACCTGTTCAATAGCAGCAGTCGCCGCCGAAATGCCCAGCGTGAAGCCCTGGATGTCCTGAGAGCCAACGCGAGCGTTATTGATCCTCCGGCTCCGACAGCTGCTGTGTTTGAAGGTACCCCACTTAATAACGCTGCCAACGCATACCAGAATAATTATGTGATCTTCACTGGTGGTGTTAACAGCGGACAAACCCGACTGGTTCTGACGAGTGGTCCCGGTGCAAACGCAACGTTGCTCACAACCGACCCATTCGGTGCGGCTCCTACTGCGGGCGATCCATTCCAAATTTGGGGATTGCAAGTACCAGGTATCGGAGACTCGACCTTCCGGACAGAAGAAACGAATGTTAATACCAACAATACATTCGACACCGTCATCAGTGACTTCAACAGTCTCTTCAACCTGGGATTTACTGCTGACGAAATTCCTTACCCATTCAATTGGCAAACAGGTATCGCTCTGCCAGTGGACTTCCCGCTGCCGACTCCGATCGCTGTCCCATAAGGTACATAAACGTCTGATGTCAGTTTGAACGAACAGCTGGTTGAGTTTTCTCAACCGGCTGTTTTTTTATTCCTTGAACTAATTCAAAACGAGACCGGCTCCGTCTGCCAGGGAATCGTTCCGGTCTCCTGCCCGATCAGCCCCGCATCGTTCAACCAGAGCTCCGCCAAGTTAAGCGAAGTCAATTGCCGGTATCCGAGATAACTGGTTGTCAATCGCGGATTAATCTCGATCAAGGTCACAGGCTGATCGATGCTCTCCGGATTCCAGACAAAATCGAGCCCCCAGTAACCGGATAACCCAGGCAAGGAGCTTCGAATGGTTTGAATAGATTCATGAAGTAGAGCGATCGTCTCTGTGGGCATCTTTAGCGGCAAGGTTCCGCCGTGATAGTGGAAACCATTCTCCCAATCGATCCGTTGTTCTCCAGGTGGAAAAAAATGATCGGTTTCGTTCAAGCTGAGAATACTGATGGAACAAGCAACGCCTTCAATAAAGGGTTGAACAAGGTAGAGTTGCTGTTCTTCAGGAGTGGTGTACTCCAGAAATCGCTGAAATTCGTCGGGGCTTTCTATCCGCCAGGTCTGATCTCCCCCGGCACCGTCTCGGGGTTTGAGCACGAGGGGAAATTTTTGATCCTTATTTGACTCGACGTAATTAGCCAGCAATTCTGTTGCTGGTGTCGGTAAAGCCAAGCGGTTCCATAACTGGGCAAGCTGGAATTTATCGGAACAGATTTCAAGGGTAGGCCGATCCGGACCGAGCCACTGCGAACCTGCTGACTGGATGTAATCAAATTGCTGTAGCAGGATGCCTTCTGTTTCCGGGGCAATAATAAGCGTCAAATCAGCCGCGGCGGATAACGCCAGTAATTGTTCGTGCGCCTGCCGGGGGTGAGCGCTGTAGTAGATATCAATTTCTGCCGGTAACGGGGATGGCGGTTCGCTTCCGAGCAAGCTCAAACATTGCAGGGGAAGCGTATCCCGCCCACCGACCTGGACAGCATCTTCCAGGAACGCCGAGAGCATTCCCCAACCTTCCTGAAAGAGGGAATTCTCCCTGGAAATACCAGGACATTGACCACACGTAAAATATTCAGCAACAAACAGCTTCACATCAACATCCTCATTCGGGAGGTTCCATTCTGTTTCAAGAACGGCTCAAACTTACAGGATGGCAAGATCTGAACCGCATGGATAGGATATAGATCCTGGAGTTCGGTTTCGAGTTCCCCTGCACTTTTCTCCTTTATCCAAGCTGTTCCGACGATGTCTACTGAATGTTTGCATGCCCTGATTGACACCCATGCCCGCCAAACGCCGGTCGTGTGGACCTCCCTGGTCGAAACACGTGGTTCCACTCCACAGAAACCTGGCGCAACGATGCTCGTCTTTGGCGAAGGCTCTCAAGTGGGGACTTTGGGAGGAGGCTGTGTGGAAGCAGAAGTGAAACGCAAGGCACTTCAAAATTTGCAATCCGGTCAGCGAGAGATTGTCACGTTCCAGCTCGATAACGATTACGGTTGGGATGATGGATTGATTTGCGGTGGTCGCATGACAATGTTGATCGACCCCGTCCTACCGAATGAACCGCCGGAGAAATTTGCTTACTACGAAACGTTATTACAAGCTAAACGACAGGGAGCTTTCTTTACGGAAGCGATACTGCTGGAAGATCAACCAGAAAAGAAGGCCCGCGCCGGTGATCGTCTCTTGTTTGATGCGGCAGGAAAAATTCTTGCTGCTCGTGGTGATCATTCAGAACCCGCCTCTATCGCAGCCAACCTGAAACCGGCCACAGAGCGTCCTCGTCCGTATGTAAATCAGAAAGTCGCCTACCTGCCGCATATAAACCGTTCCCGGCTATTGATCATCGGAGCGGGTCATATCGGTCAGAAAGTTGCGGAACTAGCGCACGATGTTGATTTTGACGTCTGGGTTCTCGATGACCGGGAGCAATACTGCAACTCCCAGCGATTCCCGACGGCGAAGCGGTTGATGGTCGATTCGTTCGATGTGGCTCTGAAGCGACTGGATGTCGATGAAGATACTTTTGTGATCATCGTGACGCGCGGTCACAACCACGACGAAGAAGCACTTTTTCATCTGGCGAATTCCCCCGCCCGTTATCTGGGGATGATCGGCAGTCGTCGGAAAATCAAATTGATCATGGAAGATCTGCTCTCGGAAGGAATCTCCCCCGAAGCTCTTTCTAAAGTATACGCGCCGCTCGGATTCGATATCGGCTCACAGACCGTCAGTGAAATCGCCATTAGCATCCTGGCGGAACTGATTGCTGTCCGTAACCTGGGTGGTTTACCTGACCATATTCGACAAACATCATTCGTCGATCAACTCAAAGCAGAACTCACCTAACTGGGTTTTAAGACTTGCTCTCCTCAACATGTAACAGAAACGACCTGAAAGCGACATCATGATTTCTCGACGCGAATTCCATCGTACTCTGACTGCAGGGGCCCTGACGGGTTTCACCGGTTCGCTACTCTCTGCGCTACCTCGTCTACAAGCTGAAGAAGAAATATCCAAACCGAGTGTGCCGTATATCGATATCCATACCCATATCGGTCAATACACGAATCCGGACAAAACATTGCCGGCGGCGGAGCTTGTGAAATGGATGGACGCCAATTACATCGATAAGGCGGTCGTGTTACCGCTCGTCTCTCCAGAATCGACTTTGTTCCTGCAACCGCCCGAACTCGCGTTGGCCGCGGCCAACGAATTTCCGGATCGTCTGATTCCGTTCTGCTGTTACGATCCCCGTCATGCAAAGCATGTCGGTAGCGAAGCACTGGTTCGACATTTGAAGCGCTATAAGGATCTCGGCGCCAAGGGATTCGGCGAACACAAAGTCGGCCTCGACTTTAATGACCCGTTGATGATGAAAGTCTACGCAGCGTGCGAAGAGGTTGGCCTGCCACTCTTATTTCATATCGATACGATTCGGGGAAAAGATGAACCGGGCCTCCCTCATCTGGAAGAAGCGTTGGTTACGTTTCCGAAATTAACCTTCATTGGTCATGGCCCGGGTTGGTGGGCCTCGATATCGGGGGACATCGAAACATTAGGCGGGTACCCCAAAGGTGATGTTGCCCCCGGGGGAGCAATCGATCACTTGATGGAAAAATACCCGAACATTTACGGGGATCTCTCGGCGGGGTCGGGAAACAATGCGATTGCCCGCGATCCGGAATTCGGACGTGAATTCCTGATCCGTCGACAAGATCGCATCTGCTTTGGTACCGATTACCTCGCGCCGGATCAGGTCGTCCCTCAATTCGAGACGCTCCAAAAGATGAAGCTACCCAAAGAAGTCGAAGAAAAAATCTTCCGAGGAAACGCGATTCGAATTCTCGACTTAAGTTAACGTCATGCTTCAATGCATAGCCTCTGTTTATTTTGTGCGTCTGATTCATAGTAAAAAGTCGGTCAATTCATGGCGGTAACCGAACAAACCTTGGGTGTCTTATTAATTGGCGGGATGCAATCGCATCTGGAAAATTACGGACAAGATTTTGCCGATGATCCGCGCTGCAAACTGATTGCGCTCACGGATGAACTGAACATCTCTCCCCGGCAACACCGCTTGAACCAACAACTGGCGAATCATTTCAAGATCCCCTACTGGAAGGATCTGGAAGAGGCCCTGAAACAGCCGGATATTGATCTGGTAGTCGTCTGTGTCGAACCGGAACGACGTGCGCGGGTAGCGATGCTGGCTGCTCAAGCCGGAAAACAGATTTATCTCGACAAGCCGATGTGCACTCAAGTGGAAGATGCCGCGCAGCTACTGAAGATCGTCCAGGAAAAGAACACGTTAACGCAGATGTTCAGCCTGGTACGGCATCCGATAGCGGCCAAAGCCAAAGCGGCGCTCATGGAAGCCGATTTCGGAGACTTAATCGGGCTGCATTGTGAGTTGATGTTCGCCAAAGGTGTTTCCGGAACGGCGAATCTTGCCCAACCTCGGGAAGAGAAAGAGGAAGCGACTCGGTTCACTTTTATCGATTCGAAGCGGGAACTGTTTTGTGTCGGGCTTTATCCGCTCGTGTTGTTCGAATGGTTAATGAAATGCCCCGCCGTTTCCGTCTATGCACAGACGAATAATTATTTCTTCCGGGAACATCAGCAGAACGATGTTGAAGACTTCGCCATGCTGCAATTGACTTATGCCAATGGGGTCGAGGCGACAATTATGGTGGGGCGGAATGGTTGGTCGAGTCATCCCAGTCACGGAATTCATCAGCTCGATCTTGTCGGTTCGGAAAAGACCATCTCATTGGATGCTTACGAACCTCGATTAGAAATTTATGCGGACGCCCCTCCCTGGCGACAACCCGAGGAATCTCATCCGGAAGATCCCATGGGATTCTGGTCGAGCACCGTTTCAGAAGCGGGAATTAAAGCCAAAACGACCTGGTACCCTGCGGCTCTCGCCTCCCCCTCCGATGCGGCCTGTTTTCTCGATTGCCTGGAGCAGAAAGTTCCCTCCGATGTTCCAGTCGAGTTGGGCGCCCATGTCGTTCAGGTTTTCCAGGCGGCCTATCAATCCGCCGCCCGGGGGGAAGTGGTTTCGATTGAACCGCTGTAGTGTCCGTTTTCGAAGTTAAATGAATTTCGTCGGACAATCCTGAAATCTCGCGCCGCTTGTGCCTTCGGCACCCAGACAACTCTGCGAGATTGTCTGGGCTGACCATCTACTCGGAAAATCTTCTTTAATCAGGAAAGATCTTCCTCGTTTTGATCTTCATCCAGTTTTGGTGAGGAGATCGTCTGGGGAGAGCGGCGGAAGACAGCGACGACGTCTTCGATGGGGACAACATAAAGTAAGTTGTCCGGTTCAAAATCGACGGGGATCGCGTTCCGGGGGTGGAACAACACTTTGTCGTATTTGTTGACGGGAAAATCTTCGTCTCGTTCAATCTGCAAGCTGATTTCGACAACACGACCGGTGATGGTCGGAATTTCGGCGTCATCGGGAAGGACAATTCCTCCCTTCGTCTGTTGTCTGCTTTCGTCTTTGCGAATCAGAATCCGCATTCCCAAAGGCTCGACAAAATCACTCACAATGAAACTCCTGACGGTATTCGATATTCAAAAACGAAACGCAGGTTAATGGGACCTGCCGTTCAATCGCATCCCCATTATAGGGTCCAGTTTACCCGGAGGCGATAGCCGAATTACCCTGTGTAGGTGGGAAAAATTCGTGAGTGGGAAAGCCATTTCGAACTTGTTCAGGCAAGGCCATTTCAAAACCTGGTGGTGGTTCTTGACACTGTAAATACAGAGTATTGGTTACCCATCAGAGGGTTTTGAAACTGATTGTAAGTGATGGGCTCTAACCCGCTTCTTCCTTCGATTGATTCTCCCCTCCTTCGGTCGTCGAGACGATACGGAAACGGGGACTGTAGGATTTTGAGTCTTCCTGCTTTTGTTTGGACAACGGATCCTTTTTCACGGTTCGCTCGATCAGCGCACCGAGGGGGCCCGCCAGGAGTGCGGGCAGGAAGATAATATCGGCAAGGAGCGCGGCCCCAACGAGGGCGGCCATCAACCAACCAAATCGGCAAACGAGAAGCAAGTCGGCCGGTGCCAACATCAGCAGCCCGACCCCGACGACAGCCGAGGTATGCCACATCGCCGGGCCACAATGTTCCAGAGCTTGTACGATTGATTCCTGCCTCGATTTTCCGGCATGAATCCCTTCCCGGAACCAGGTCAGCAGGTGCAACGTCCCATCCACTGCGATTCCGAGGGCCACCGAGGCGGTGATCATCGTGCCGATGTCCACCGGCATGCCGTACCAGGAAATCATCCCGAAGACGACACCAATCGGCAGGATGTTCGGCAACATCGTCAACAGACCGGCAATCGGGTTTTTCAGCAGAATGATCATCACACCACCGATCAACAGAAAAGCGAGTCCGAAGCTATTGATTAAACTTTCCAGAACCGCCTGTTGTGTGCGCAGGAAAAGGGGAACCATACCGGTGACTTTGAATCCGACTTCGGCCAACTCCCCTCCTTCTTCATTAAGCACTTCCGT
>JAGQQC010000229.1 GCA_020426395.1 Planctomycetaceae bacterium | reverse complement strand
TCCCCCGGCTCAATGAGCCGGCGAGCCGGTTCGCTATTTTCAATCACATAGACATGATATTCCTGACCGATAGAAACCGCCGCTTGTACCGGGATCTGCAGAATATTGTTCTGTTGAGCGACGATAATTTCGATCTCCGCAGTCATACCGGGACGAAGCGGACGAATCTCTTCCTTAGTTCCCGTAATTTCGATTTCAGCAGCATATTCTTTCAGATTCGGAGACATCCAACTGGACGAGAGTGGAACTGAGGAGACCGAACTTACCTTACCTCTAAAAATTTGGCCGGGAAGAGCATCCACACGAATTTCGGCGGGCAAGCCTGCGCGTAACATACGAATGCGGGACTCATGAATTCGCGCTTCGACTTTCATTTTGGTCAGGTCCGGCAACTTGATAATCACCTGACGCTCACGGACCGAAGTTCCTTCCTCGATCTGGTCGCTCTCATTTCGACGGCTGTTCGAGTTGTTATAAATCACCTTGCCAGCTTGCGGAGCTTTTATGACACAAGCCTGGATCTGATCCTGATACTTTTTGAGTTTGACTTCTTCTACTTCTAAAGTCAGCTCACGCGCTTTCAACTCTGCCATCGCCTGAGTTAACGCAGATTGTCCGGCTCGTTTCACCCGAGCAAGTTCGCGCTCGGTCTCTTTCACATTTTCTTTGAGTTCTTTGATAGTCCGATCGTACGTGTAGGTTTCCAGAACATGTAGCTTGCTCTTGGCAATGTCCAGCTTCAACTGAGAATCACTGACGGCAATCCGTGCGGTTTCAACTTCATTTAATGTTTTATATCCTTTGCGCGACATCCGCTTGGCAAACTGATAGTCCTCCTCCGCTTGCAGCAAATTCTCCTGGGCCAGTGTAATCTGACTTTCCAATTCGCTCATTTCCTGAACGTAATCCCCGTTTTCGTATTTATCGAGGTCCAGCTTGGCCAACTCATAATTGAGTAGCGCTTTCGATTCATCGCTTTCATTCTGGGTCTTTTGAATCTCAACCGCTTCTTTTGCCTGCTGCAACTTCGATTCAGCGTCGGTTAAGGTAATCCGCTGCTGCTGCTCCTTGTCGGCAATACTGGCGGAATCGAGCACACAAACAACTTGCCCTTCTTCGACCTCAGTCCCTTCCGGAACGATGTCGAGAATCGTCGTCGACCCTTCTACATTGCTGGCCAGCTGCACGTTGGACTGCGACTCTAGCGTTCCCCGCTCCGAAACTGTAATGCGGAAGGGTGCCCGGCTAACCTTCTGGGTGATGAGTTCGCCATCCTGAGCTTGACTGCTCTGATCCCATCCGCTGAAGGCCCAGATCCCTCCCAGAATCAGAAGGGTGATGACGGTATAGATGAGTAGTCTGATCATCTTTTTTCTCGTTCAACTTCTTATCGTCCGGAGGAGCAGGTTTCGTCGGAGGTCTCTCCGACAAGGTTACTTCGGTGGTAATCGGTTTACGAGAACCTCGATTAATCACCGGCCTGTCAGAAGTTGTCGGGTTAGGAGTTGTGTTGGTAAAGCCGGTTGCGAAATGGTCTGAATGCACGACTCGCCGCGGGGCGGCGGGAGATGTAAGCTGACCGGAAACCAGTTTCAAATCGGTGGTGGGGTGGCTTTGGGAAGATCGCTCCAGATTACGATCAACAAGCCTCGGGGAGAGTATGTGATGTTGAAGTTGGCGGGGAGGCTCTGAACCTGTGCCCCTGGCGGTCTTCTGATAGAAGGGATCCTGCCAGAGACCTCGTTCGTCTATCTCCATCATACCCATGTCGCGGTGAATGTTAAGACGGTTCGTTTCGTAATTAATGAAGATTCCAATCAACTGGTTCTGGGCCGTCAATACGCTATCGAGGGCATTCAGAATATTTAACCCCTGATTCGGGGACGGGTTTCGCGAATTCGCCAGTTCCACGGTAATATCGTACTGACGAGCATTAATTCGAACCGATTGGCGGGCCGTTTCAAAGTTTTCCCGCAAGACAGTCAGGTTCCGGTGACTTTGCCGAACCTGCTGTTTTACCCGGTCTTCCAAGGCCATGTAATCCCGCTTCACCCGCTGATAATTGACCAGGGCCGCCCGATAGGTGTTTCGCTCGTTAATCTGGTCCAGGGGGGCAGTAAAACCGAGCCCGACCCGGAAACTGCTTTCCGTTCCCCGGAAGTCGAATGGGCGTGTCCCCACCGGTGTCCGAATGTCCCCTTCCGCCCGCACATCGACGACCCCTTCCAAGGTATTGGCGGCCACCTCAAGCTGCCGCCGGGCATCCATTACCCGGGCCCGGGCATTCATCAGATCCAGACGGTTCTCCAGCGCGTAAGCAACAGCCCCCTCCATAGTCATGTTGAACGGTTCGAGCTTGATCAACTCCACTCGAAATCCAATCTGGATCACTTGTAACGACTGAGAAATCCGAATCAGTTGCTGACGAATTTCTCCCAACTGTTCGTAAATCTCAACAGAAAGTTCCGGTGTCAGTGAGTCCTGCTCTCGATACTCAATGAGATCTGCCTTGAGCTCCGCAAGTTGCTCTATCTCGACGGACAAGGAACTCTTTTCATCTTCCAGTAATCGTAAATCCCGTTCGACATCCTGCTGCAATCGAGGAAGATTGGAGACCGCAGCAGAAGCTGCCTCCGCACGCCCCGTTTCCAGTAAGCGTTTCACTTTCTCTGAATCCGCTTCCACTAATTTGATCGTCTCTCGCTGCGATTGGATAAACGTCTTTTCAAATTGAGTTACCACTGAAAGATACTCATCAATCGTCGGCGATTTCTCCGGTTCCGGAAGGATCGCTATGGACTCCTTCAATTCTTCTGTCGTTCCGGAAAGAACCTGATCAATCAACTGAAACGGCGCAATCAACGACTTATCAATCGTAATCTGAAAGTCCGTCGGTAATCCGAGTAATAACTTAAATTGATCGAGTGAAGTCTGATAATTCTGCCTTGCCTGGCGAAGCGAGTTTTGCGAGTTAACGAAACGGGATTCAAGCTGAATCAATTCCAATGAAGTCTGATCCGCGGTCTGTTGCTGAATGAGGTCCGAAATCGCGGCAATAAATTGTGGGTTGTTCGAAACACCACGCAGTATCTTCATCTGTTCGGAGCTCATGTCCCCTTTCCAGATCAGAATTCGCTGACGATCATCATAATCGATCTGATCTGCCACCTCCGGTGGAAATACGATTGCCGGATCCAGCTCCAGCAAGCGGGTGGTGAAGCGGGAGAATTCTCTTAATTCCGCTTCAGCTCGTAACCGCTCCAACTGATCTTCCAGAAGATCGATGTTGTTCTCTAAGTTGGCAATCGACTGCACCGTCTGAAGGAGATCGAGGTAGTTCGATACGATATCGGTGAAGAATGTCTTGCGAAACCGGGCAAGATCCCGGGTCTGATAAAGCACGACCCGTTCCTGGAACGTTAAGTTTTCCAGAACAACTTTTCGTCCTGCCCCGCGTAATAACGGTTGCACTAACGAGTAGGAAATCACGGATGAAGTGCTGGTTGAATTCTCACCCGAGAAAATCCAAAGCGTGTTATTGGCCAACTCCACAACCCATTGAGCCCCGCTGGGAAGCAGTTGCGAGACTCCGAAACGAGAACCTAACGCCAGACTATTCCGACCGTCGGGGATCGATTCATATTGCAAATCCGCACTCGGCTCCCCGCCAAACCCGAGAAAACGGACATTGAATTGAAACCGTTCCAAGGTTAAATCAAGCGCGGCCAGATACAGGTTTTCGATTTCCGTCTGGTATTCTCGCGAGTTGATCGAAGCGAGTTCGAGTGCATCCGGCAAAGTTAAATTGTTCAACACGGGAACCGGCTCGCCGAAACGTTGGTCCGGCGGACACAACTGATCCGGCGTGATGCCAAACTGATCGAGCCAATGGGGGTTTTCGACCGTAAACGTCTGTCCGAATTCATGCCAGCTATCGTATCCATCAATGATACCCTGATAGCTCATCCGCTGCATGTATTGATTCGCGGCGGGATCATCCGGGGGGAGGGGAGGGCGGTCTGGATCATAAGGATCATACAGACGACTGTAAGGACTGGGCGACACATCAATCCGCGGTAGCACCCAGCGTCCATCGTTCATCTTATTGGCCAGCAGCCGATACGATTCATCGTCGGCCTGTTCCCGCCAGAACGTTCGCGAGCAACCAGAAGTGACCAGTGAGAAGAGGCAGACAATCAGTAACGCCGTTTGCTGAAAGCAATCTTTGCCTCTGCTGCTCTGCAATTCTTGAATGTTCCGATAACTGGCCATTGATGATCCGGTCGCGAAGACTCCCCGTGAGGCATTGGTCAATCACCGCATATGAAAGAAGGTTAATACCTGAGTTTCGATGCTGCTCTTGTGGTGAGTTCAGGCAATTTCCACGAGTAAGATCTCTCGACTGAAACGCCAAACGGCCTTCTCTCAAACCACGAATTGTGAGTGTGTCCTGATTTGTATTCCGGATGCTGATCCAGGATAGATCAGGCTGCCTGTGAAGATCCGCTGTGTTCTCCGGAAAGCTGTTTGAACCAGGAACCTGTGACCCCTTCCAGTTTTTCATTCAATTCCGAAACGGCCGCTTCAAGCTCATGACCATGCACCAGTTGAAGTTTTTCAAGTAAGACCCGCATGCGTGAAGCGTGACATTCTTCAATCCGATGCAGCAATTCGCGTCCGTGTTCGGTTAATACCAGAATGCGTTTGCGGCGATCCTGTTTAGAGCGGAGAGGGTAGATCAAATCGCTATTCTTCATCCGTTCAATCAAGGTGCTCACGGAGGACTCTGATTGCTGAAGTTTTTCCGCCAACTCGGCTTGAGAGCAGCCGGCTTCTTTTGTCTGATTGATAAACTGCAGTACGGTATAACGAACTTCGTTCAGATCAAATTCGTTGTAATGTAACTGGAGCAGGCCTCGAAGCTTCTGACTGATTTCGAGCAAGTTCTCAACCAACCGGGCGGCTGATTCGTCTCGCGGATCTTCCTGCCGGTCAGAGGGTTGATGCAACTGTACCTGAACCGGTGCAGTTGGAACCCGTGTCGCAGGGGATGAAACAGTAGAAATTGAATCCGTCGGGGCAAAACGAAAATCGGTCATGGAACCCTACTCTCGCAAAACTTCTGGTCAGGCTCTTGGGGATGAACAACCCGCAAAAGCGTTAAAATCGTCAATCTTTAACTCTATTTTCGGTCCTCAATTATCTGCGCCTTAAGCAAACTTCATATTCCTCTTTCGTTTTCAGAAAGTCTCGATGAGGAAGAAGCTCTGCTATGTACCTTCCGCGCATAAAAAACACTCCGCGCGGTTCTAAACAAACCGCGCGGAGTGAGATGAAAAGTCGTCTCTGTCTATATTGAAATCAGGCCGCTCTACCCATCGTTGATTCCTGCTCAAGCTCGGCATGAATCAAGGCACCACGCGCGACGACATAGAGCGATTCGGCATCGACCCGAACCCGATTGATCTCTACGGGGAAGGGCGTCGTTAGCAGCGTCCGTTCAATCATTTCACGAATACCGGGCAACCGGGCAGGGCCTCCTGTGCAAACGAGGCTCAACGGTTGCGGTGAATTCAATACCCGTGGAATCATGCGGAAGCTTTCACCCGCCTGGGTAAACAGCTCTTTGAGCATTTGTGTGTAAACTTCCTTGAGGATTAACTCCCCTTCGGTACTGGGATTCAGAAAAGCTCCTGCACGAGATTCTTTCCAGCTCCGTACGCGATCTGTTTTCAGATAACGTTGACCTCGGGAATCAAAACCGATGTCTTCGTTCGCTTCAGCAAGTTGCTCATCAATCCAATTCGCCCCCAGGGGTAAGGTGTAGCGTGCAATTTCCTCGCCATGATGCGCAAGGCTCATCGTGCAAGAGCCTGCCCCCAGGCTGAGACCAATTCCGTTGAAAGATGTTTTCACCATCTCGGCCAGAACGACAGCCATTCCAGAGCTGATGATCTGCGGAATATACCCCATGTCGCGAATCGTTGAGGTAATCAACTGGCGATTCACACTTGTGGCGGGAAGCACAACAGCACAGGACTCTCCCGCGAAATGGGGTTCATCCAGAATCGACTGAATCAAGGCCTGTAAAACTTCTGCGGAAAGGACCGCCTCATCAGAACGACTGGGAGTTTCCTTGAACAGGGAAAGTGTCGAGGTCTGAAACATTTCACCGTAATGCGCAGCCGCATCACCCATCAACACGAGATGATCTTCTGCCGAGGAATAGGGAATTTTCAAATTCTCCAACAGATCTCGTCGGCGACCACTGTCATCCATCACGGAGAATAATCCCCGACATTTTTTTGCGATCAACTGATTCCCTTGTCGCCGTAGCGATTTCAGGGTATCTGTTCCAACATCCAGAGAAATACTCATCTTGATCCAGACTCCATGTCCAGTGTGCTAAGGGGGGATTTATCTACCGGAACCGAAATGTTTCGTGCCACCTTTATGAATCGTGTGGTAAGGCTGACCAGTGGGACGGCTACTCTCGGAGCGGGTCGGGGCTGGAGGACGCTCACCTGCAGATTCTGTTTTTCCAGTACCAACATTGGCGGTCACCGTTTCGGTAGACTTGCGATTGACTTTGGCCGCCTGACGGAAATGAGGACCTTGAAGTTCGGTCGTCGCGGGATCGATCCGGAATGATTGGCCGATACCAGGCAGGTTGAAGGTCCGGGTAATGACCATCTCTTCTTCTTTGACTGGCAGGAAATCGTTAATCAGGGCATCGATCTGCAAATCTTCTTCACGACGCAGGGCAGAGGCGAACATTTTCTTTTTCTGTTCAATCTTCTGACGATATTCCATCACTTTCGGATCATCCTGATTGTCCAGCATGTTCGGTCGTTTCACTGCCGCTCGGGGTTTGATCGCTTTCTGTTTCTGCTTCTGTTTGACCGCTTTGGCTGAGGTCGTCGAACGTGTGTTGAACAGATAGTACCCGAGTACTGAAGCAATCATGACCACGAGGACGGAAATGACCCACAAGGAAGCCTGATTACGGGCTTGCATCACGGTATCTGCCGAAGCCAATCCCATCACATCGCTCTCCGCCTCCATTGGTGGAAACGGCGTTTCCTCAAGCGTTGGAAGATCGTTTTCATTGCCGGCCAGCATCCCTTCCACATCAATTACATTCGGCCCACCGTCATACATTCCACTTCCTTCAGCGGGAGCTTCAAGCATTTCAACAACGGGGGCAGCCTGTGCTGTTTCTACCGGAACAGAGTTTAATTCCTCTTCAGGAGCCGGAGTCGGCTGGTTCACGAACTGAGGAACATTCAAACTCGTTACCGGAGAGG
>JAGQQC010000228.1 GCA_020426395.1 Planctomycetaceae bacterium | reverse complement strand
TTGGCAATCGACTATTTCAATCAAGGTTTTTACTGGGAAGCCAATGACGAGTGGGAACGTTTATGGCGCGTTTCCGGTCCGGATACTCCCGTCGGACATTTCCTCAAGGGCCTGGTTAAACTGGCTGCGGCTGGCGTGAAAGTTCGCGAGAACAGCATCCACGGTGTTCGTCGGCATGCCGCCTCCGCTGGCGAAGTCTTCGCAGATGTCGCTGCAGAAGTGAATCTGGACCACCTGTGTGGTCTTGAATTTGTCATGCTGCAATTCGCCGCTGACCGAGCTGCTCAACTGACCTATCGCGACGACTATCCTGTCGGAGAACCGATTCGTGTCTTCCCCTTCGCTTTGCAGCCAGAACCGATGCCGTTCGGATAAGCGAGTGGTTCACTTGATGGACTAAGTCAAATCGACCAATTAAAAAGGCCTCCCATTCAGTTTAGAACGGGAGGCTTTTTTCATGTTTGGTCAAAAGTGATTATTTTGATGGCGACAGATTCAGCGGTACCATCACCTCCGGTTGAGGTTCCGGTTCTGATTTGTCTTGAATCGGTTCTTCGAGAATCGTTTCGACGAGGAAATGCAGCAACTGTCGGAAGTCATCCGATTCTACTTCATCCGCCAGATCTTGTGCCCGCCAGCGGGACTTCTCGATTAATCGTTCCGCTTTATCGAACACGCCCAAATCTTTATATAACCTTTTGAGTGTTTTAATCCGGATATTTGGATCGGCATCGGGTTTGAGGACGGATTCGAGTTCTTGCTTTTGTTCCCCTTCTGCATCCTGCAATGCCAGGGCCAGCAGAAGTGTCGGACGCAGTGCTGCGGCGTCCTGACCGGAGACGAGTTTATTATGATCGTCACCTCGCCAATCATTCAGATCGTTCAGAATCTGAAAACCGACTCCAACCTGCCGGCAGTAGTTCGTGATCAACTCAGCGTACTGCTCAACGGCCCCCGCCATCCTAACTCCGGCATACAGCGCCGCTTCGAAGGCGGGCGATGTTTTGAGAGCATAAATTTGTAACGCTTCGATCGGTGTTAACGTTGATGTTTCGCCTGAAGACCAGGCCATCTCCGCTCCCTGACCATCGCTTAGCTTCAGATGGGCTTCCGCCATCTTGCCTTGCACATCGGCGACGATGGCGGCATCCAGTTCTTCGCGACCGAGCGCCAGTAATCGGTATCCCAGTCCAATGAGATAATCCCCAATGTTAATCGCCTGACCGATGCCATACTGGCGATGCAATGTCTCTTTGCCGTAGCGGTACTGGTCTTCGTCCTGAATATCATCGTGAACGAGAGACGCCTTGTGAAAGGCTTCAATCGCCATCGCTACACGACCCACCGAGATGGGGATGTCCCATTTATCCGCTTTATTTGCACGATGTGCCTGAGCCGCTTCCGGGTGCAGCGCGTAATATGCGGCGAGGGTAACGAACGGGCGGAATCGTTTTCCTCCATGCTGGAGGAACTGGTACGCTTCGGTCTCGGTAAAGGCCAGGGCGCCCGTTTGACCATTTCCGCTTCGATGACGCGGTAGATATTCCTCGAATCGATCTTCAAATAAGTCGTTTGCTGCTCGCATCAACGGCAGATAACTGGCCGTTTCCGGTTCAGGAAGAGGTTCGTATTTTTCGAGGACTTCCCAAATCCAGGGTTCGTCCATTTTGGTATTTTTACAGTCCCCCGAATGCAGTGGAACCGCGTACGAAGGTACGCCCGCAATCAAGATTTTATCGATCGCTTTTTCCAGAACATTCAGGCAGGCAACACCGAGTATACCATCGACATAACCCGCGACGATAATCTTGAGGACAACCGGAGAGCCTTCGGCAACTAATACTTTGTAGCCCAGTTTCTCCGCTTTGACTTTATAATCGGCGATCGAACAGGCACCGCATTTTTCGCAATCGAGACCGAATTCATCGTACTCGGCCGGGCACCCTTCCGCATGTTTCAAACAGTGGGGGAGCAACAGCAATCGGCGTTCAAAGGGGGTGGCGAGAAATTGGCGTTTCCAGAAGAAGTTACCAATCAGCACCATCGCGAAACCGAGATATTTCTCCGGCAACTCCATTTGGTCAAGCAGCGTGCGGCCATGTTGTTCCAATTCCCCTTTGAGGAAGGGGCGGGACTTATCAAGTGGTTCCGCGTATTTCTCTGCCGCTGCTTTAACTGCTTCGCGCAGTTCCAGCGTTTCCGGTACCATTTTGAGGTGACTGGTGCTGCGGCGTTTATTGCGTTTCACCGGTTTATCGAGGTCATCTGCCTCGGAAAGCCGGTTCCTCATTTTTGCCTGGGGATCAGAAGGTGCTATCGACACAAGGTGCTCCCACACAACAACCCAGGTTAACCCGAACAATGTCGGGGTCGTAATCGAGCGGAAACTCGCTTCACAGAGAAGGAGTCGCAGGAATGGCTCTATACAGGTGGGATTGCCGTGTTGATATTCGAGGTCAGTAAATCAGTGGTTGGTGAGGTTCGAATTCAATTCTTGAATTATTACGAAACTCACTGTGAGTACTGGTTTTGCTGGTGTGACAGATCCATCTTCGAGATTTCCGGGACTCCCTGCAATACTCAGGTTGGCCGGATTCATTGATTCGAAGTTGAAATCTCAAACCGCCGACACGCGCGGTGTAAAGCGGATACTGTAAATATTAACGGATACAACCGCTCAAAGTACCACAATTTTGCGAAATAAAAGCCGATTGGGCTCGGATCAGTGAAGCGATCTGTCTCGACTGCGGTGCATAACCAGTCGAGCCCGCGATGTAATTGAGGATCGTTTTTCCCGCCCGTTAGTAGGGTTTCCACTGCCAGGGCAGTCTCTTCGACGGACTCCGGAAGCCCAGGCTGCCCACTCCAGCCACCCGATTCGTTTTGCGAGTTCAATGTCCAGTTTAGCGCTCGTCCTGCTTCAGGAGTATCCCCACGGTTTAGATCGAACCACGCGGCAAGGACTCGTGCCGTACCATAGAGAGGATTCTCCTCATCATCGGCAAACTGATTTCCAAACCAGAGCGGAACCCAACTCCCTTCCTGACGCTGAACCCTGCGTAGAAAATCAAAACCGGATTCAATTGCTTTTTTGACTTTCGCCAACCGTTTTACGTCAGCCACTTCCCGCCAACGGTCAACATACTCTTGTTGGTATCGGTCCAGGGCTCGAATCGTGTGGGCCGTTAAGTCAGGAGAGCTTCGATCAAATTGCAACGCCCCCCAACCCCGACAAAATGTCGGCCAGCCTCCGTCTCGGTTCTGAAGATCGAGTAACCAGTTGACTCCCAAGTCCACCGCTTCTCGAATCTCGATTTCCCGATAACCCGGTTGTTGTGTCATCAGATAAAGCAAGGAGAGAATCGTACCGGGGGTGTCATCCGCATCGGGCACACCTCCCGAAAGATTCGTCCAGGCCCAGCCTCCCGGTTCCGCGTTTGTATAAGGGTGAACCGTGCGATACTGTTGATTCAACAGGAATTCGAGAATCGCTTCACGCGACTCTTCAGGGACTTCTCCTTCAAGTGCGTTGACAGATAAGGTCGTGACCCAGGTAGCCAGGTTGGTGTCAATCGGCCAACTTCCATCTTCTCGTACGCTATCGATGATAAATTGAATGCCATTTTGCGCGACGGGATGTTCGTGCAGTCCCATCGCCGCCAGGCTCATCGTGACGAACGACGTCAGCGGTGTTGCTTCCAGAAACCCGCCGGATTCAGGTTGTTTGGCTAACAGTTTTTTCAACGTCGATTCACGACTGATATCACGAATGAAGCGTGTAATCGGGTTTCTAGGTTTGGCGAAATGATGTCGTACCTGACCGATGGTAATCAATGCGGGGAGAGCATAACTGACCACCGGTAATTGAATGGTAGTGTAAAAGCGATGGGGTAACCGGGCCAGTTCAAATGGGAGTGCCGGAATTTGTCGCCAGTCCACCTGTCCCGCAATGGCGCACTGGGTCAGAATCGGCACGGAGAAGGTTTTATCTTTCCCATAACGGCGAATGACGGCTTCGACGCCACCAACTTGATCGATATAACGGTCCGCATGATTGGCGACAGTCTGGTATTCTTCAACGGTTCCAGTCGCTTCAAAAGCCGCACGCGCCAGCATGGTTGTGGAAATATTGCTGAGGCTCTTGATGGTGTCACCCCACCCACCATCTTCATTTTGATGTTCGGCCAGCCAGCGAAGCCCTTTTGTGATGAGCGATTGATGTGGTTTGTTCGCATCAGGACGCTGCATCAACTCGAGCGCGACAATCGCCGTCGCTGTGGAAAGAGCGGAAGTTGACAGTTCCCCTTCCCACCACCCGGAGGGAATTCGTTCCTCGAACAGTTGCGCACGGGCCTTCAAATAAGCGCTTTGTAACCGTTCTGCATCGAAGGAATCTCCCACGGTTCAGATTCCCAAGCTGTCAAGTTCGTCCATCAAGTCGTCAAGCTCATCCCGTTCGCCGCGACAACGGGATGAAGTCGTATGCCGTTCTGCAAGGCCTACTGATTTTCCAACCATCTCCCGGCCATCCGCCATCAGTTCAGCATCTCGTTCTCGAATGGCAAGATCCACGGCATCGTCATCGGAACCACCAAACAATTTGGACAGGTCGATTTTCAACCCGGCCACTTCTCCTTCTGCGCCTGCTATCGCAGGTGTTTTATGGCCTGGAAAAATGATGGCATTTTCAGGACAGACTCGACTGCATGCGGGGCAACCTTTTTTGCAGTTGTCCTGTTCTTCCACCAGAATTCGGTCGAGGTTATCGACACCATAAACACCGAACAGACAGAAATCGATGCACTCCATGCAATTCGTACAGCGGCTGTAATCGATTACGGGATACCAACGACGTTTAATCGGAGGTTGCGTTGCCTTGAACTGCGCGATCTCTTCCTTCGCGGAAGGGGTGTCTGATTCGGCCGGGTTCAAAATATATTGGGTCAAATCAAACGTCAGTCCGGAATTACCATTCGAGCTGGATCCATTCGTTGCGGAGCCGTTCTGAGCAACACCATTGGATGAACCATTCCCATTCGTCAACGAGCCGAATGTCAATTGAACGAGTTGTTGGTTTTCCTCTTCATAGATACGGTGAATCTCCTCAATGTATTCCTGAGGGTTGGAGGAGACTCGCAGATCGATGCAATAGATATTTCGATTGGGCATCTCGGTCGAACCGATTGCCTGACTTGGTTGATCGTCGATAGCTTCTTCATCGTCATCGATTTCTTCGATGAGTTCCGTGATTCCCATATGTCCCCGAATCTGCTGGCGGTCGAGAGTCCAATGCAGAGCACGGGGATACTGCCAACCCAGAAGTACGAAGGGACCTTTGAGGGAACGCAGAAAGACAAGCCCGGTATGATCGGCGGACATGTCGTACAGGTGCGGAACAAGGGAGACGCTGACTTGTGGATCCATCAGGAGCGCGGCGGCGACTTCTTCCTCCAGCTTGGAGCGAACCGGGTGTTTACCCTGGGCCTGCGAGATAACTACCGTAAGTTTTTTTCCGGCCATAAGGTCGTGCTCAGGATGAATCGAGGAGGGAGAAGCTACGGGTGGGAAGTCAAATTGCCGTTTGTGAAATACAGACACATGCGGAGAGCAAATCAGTTGATTTGACCCTTCAGCATATTCTGCGTCTTTTCCCAGCCCTCGTCCAGGTGGGCGACATATTCTGACGGTCGTTTCATTATCGCACTTGTGCGGAGATCATACAACCAGCCAGTTCCATAACAATCCGTATTAATCGGGGTTGGATCATCCAGCAAATGTTCATTGAATTGAACCAGTTCCCCTTCCGCAGGAGAATAGAGCGTGGAGAGGGCCTTGGAGCTTTCGATCTCCCCAATTTCCTGTTTCAGACGCAGCGATGTCGGGGCCTCGACGCGCCATTCCAGGAAATAGACATCTTGCAGCAGGCGGACGGAATAGCTGGTGAATCCGACCCGGAATAGGTCTGGTTCCAGTTCTTTCAGCCACAGGTGATTCGAGCTGTATACTCGATCCTGGGGAATGATCGCTTCATACTGGCCCATCATAAAGATCAGTGGGTCGGATGCGTCATTCATATGCAGTCGAAGCCTTAAACGCGCAAGAAGAATCAGGTAAGGCGGGTATAGACAGAGCTATCCAGTTTTCCCGCATGCTTGCAGCATGGTTCGACAGTAATCAAGAACTCCTTGCGAATCAAGCGCGGTGACCAGTTCGACATTTGGTTTCCAGGTCGGGTGCGGGCGGTCATCAAAGATCGTCATCCCACGCGTTAGTTTACCCTGGGATTCCACATCGACTGCAATCTGCCGAGATTCTGCGGTCAAGGGGCGAACCGCTACCGCCAGACCGACAAGTTCTCGCAAGGGGACACATTCCCGGCCCAGCAATTGATGGTGAGAACGAAAACTGCACTTCAACATTTCGCGTAATACCTGACCCACGGGAGTTTGCGACGTTTCGATCCAGTCGGAATACTGTTCGTAGGTCATTTCAATTTTTTCACTCACATCGAGCGGAACGAGGGTCTTCGTTGCCGGTGCGGATAACACGGTGCGGCCACTTTGCGGGTCGGCATAGAAATTAAATTCCGCCGCGGGGGTGATGTCGCCACTATGATGATGGTTTCCACCGACGATGACGATCTCATGCAATTTTTGGAGTAGCCCGGGGTGATAATCGTTGGCTCGCGCCACATTGGTGAGCGGCCCCAAAGTCAGTAGCGTGATTTCATTCGGGTATTCCCGCACAAGTTCAGCCAATAACTTGGGAGAATCTATACGGTGATGAGGTTGTGGTGCGTTAAATTCAAAATCCCCCAATCCGAGCTGGCCGTTGAGCATCGCGGAGCAAGGTTCTCCCGGGAATTGAGGTAGGGAGGAGACGTTTTCCGCTGCCCAACCAATCCGGGGGCGTTTCGGGGGGTCGAACAGATCGACTAGTGCCTGAATGTTATTCGAGGCTTGTGCTGCGCTCACGCGACCTGCAGTGGCCGTAATGGCCAGTAAATCAATTTCGGGGTCCCGCATGGCGGCTAGTAGAGCCAGAGCACTGCCGACTCCCGGGTCGGCGTCGATGATCAGTTTTTGCACCAGGACTACCTGCGACTTTCCATTAAGTGTGACTGTGCGGGACAATCCTTGGCAAGGATGAGTCCGGGGGACTTCTCCTGTATCCCGCACTTCTCTTCTAAAAGTCTAGGAGTCTTGGCTGAATCGGTCAATTACTGTGCGTCCAGGTTATTCACCGGGAGCGAAGATGCGGTAAAAGACGCCAATCATTTTTTATTGCGGGATGGATCATCATACAAAGT
>JAGQQC010000227.1 GCA_020426395.1 Planctomycetaceae bacterium | reverse complement strand
GTGATCGACTGCTTCCCGAGCCGATTGAATACATTGCTTTTCGTCTTCGGATGCGCTTTCGAGGAATGCAGCGAGAGTGGGTGGAGCGGTGGATGTTGTGGACTCTGTGCTGGAAAGAGCTCTTTTATTGGAGCCTTTGTTAGCGGCGGCAAGAAACTCAATCGTTTCATACACCTGCCGGGAGCGGATCGGTTTGGCAAGGTAACCATCCATACCCTGGTCGAGGCAACGTTGTCGATCCCCTTTCATCGCATGGGCTGTCATGGCGACGATTGGGGTATGTTGGTTGGAGCCCTCTTCGAATTTCCGGATTTCTCGCGTGGCTTCGAAGCCGTCCATTTCGGGCATTTGAACATCCATCAGGATGAGATCGAAGGTTTGTTTGTAGGCTGCCATAACCGCTTGTTTTCCGTTATTCACCACGGTGACCCGGTGCCCTCGTTTTTCGAGTAGCCCGACGGCCAGTTTCTGGTTGGCGATGCTATCCTCAGCCAGCAGGATATTCAGCCCATTGGGGAGTGGGGTGCGTGCGGAAGGGGCACCATCTTCATCCAGTAACGAAGTCCCGGCGAGAGTGGAGATAACGGAATCAAACAGTTCGGATTGTTTTACCGGCTTCATGAGATAGGCTGAGACCTCTAAGGTTTTGCATTTCTCACGATCTTCCTGACGATCTCCTGATGTGAGCATCAGGATGGTGGGAGCAGAGATGGAATGATCCTCGCGGATCGCTTCGACGAGTCTGAATCCATCCTGATCGGGCATGTTCACATCACTGAGAAGCAGGTCGAATACCTGACCATGCTGTTGGGCATGGTGAAGTTGCTCAAGAGCCTGCCCGACATTCGAGGCGGTGACTGGATACATATTCCAACTGAGAAGCATCTCTTTCAAGATTCGACGGTTGTTCGCATTGTCGTCGACAATCAGTACGCGCAGGCCAGTTAAATCCTGATCGGTAACCAGTTTTTTGATCGGAAGTGCTTCGTCGGTGGCTTTTCTGAATGTGGTGTTGAAGGTGAACGTACTTCCTTCATCTACCTGGCTTTCTACCCAAATGTCTCCTTGCATCAAATCGACCAGCCGCCTTGAAATAGAGAGTCCTAAACCAGTTCCCCCAAAACGTCGAGTGGTCGAGGTATCTGCCTGTTCAAAGACATTGAAGATGTAATCCAGTTTATCGGGGGGAATTCCAATACCGGTATCTTTAACAGAAAACTGAAGTACCCATTCGGTTTCCGTTTCTTCTAACACTTCTACCTTGAGCAGTACTTCGCCACGTTGAGTGAACTTGATCGCATTTCCAACGAGGTTGATCAGGATTTGTCGCAGACGATGTGGATCCCCGACTACGATGTCGGGAACTTCCGGGCGGATGTCCGTAATGAGTTCCAACCAATTCTTGCCCGCTCGAACGGAGAGGGTTTTCATTGTGTCCCCGACATTTTCGTGTAATTCGAAGGGAACACATTCCAGTTCCAGTTTTCCTGCTTCAATTTTCGAGAAGTCGAGGATGTCGTTGATAATGGCGAGGAGCGACTCAGCCGAGTTGAGCACCATTTCCAGGTAGTCTCGCTGATCACCGGTCAGCTTGGTGTCGAGTACCAGTTCCGTCATACCAATTACCGCGTTCATCGGCGTACGGATTTCATGGCTCATGTTGGCGAGGAAATCACTTTTGGCCCGGTTAGCGCTGTCGGCAGCTTCCTTCGCGGCTTGCAGAGCAGCTTCAGCCTGTTTCTGTTTCGTCATATCGAGAGCGAAATAAATCGCCTCTTTTTCACTTTCACCATCGCTTAACTGGGTCATTCCCACATAGACGGGAATGCGGGAATTATCTTTGCGTATATATTCCATTTCGAGCGGGGGGCGTTTGCCAGTCTCCGCCAATAATCTCTCGGTAGCTTTGTCGTATTCGCGATGTTCGGGGGGAAGAATCTTATCCCAGCGAATTTGGTTTTCTTCGAGTTCCTCGCGAGAGTAATCAATCATGCGGAGGAATTCATTGTTGGCTGCGGTGATATTGTTATTTGCATCGGTAATAACGATTCCGATGATATCCGAATTCACAAAACGGCGGAATCGGGCGTCACTTTGTCGTAACGCTTTCTCAGCTTGTTTTTCGGCTGTCACATCCCAGAACATCCCCTGGGTACCGATAACGTTTTGTTCCGCGTCTCGAACGAGCCCTTTGAGCACGTGCACATAGATGTGCTCGCCGTCCTGCTTCACATGTTCTTCAATGTCTTCGAGTGCTTCACCCGTCTCTACGACGCGAGCATCGTCCCGACGATACTTTTCGGCCAGTTCATCTGGAAACAGGTCGTAGTCTGTTTTCCCGGCGAGTTCTTCCCAACTGAGGTTCATTGTCAGGCAGTACAAGTTGTTGGCAAAAATGAGATGCCCGGCCAGGTCCTTTTGGAAAACATTCAGGGGAAGACTTTCGATCAAAGACTGATAACGGGCCTCTGTCGTTCGCAGCTCCTGCTCGGCTTGCTTCCGGTCAATCGCATATCGTAACGCATGTTCGAGCAGGGTGGGGTCGAGTTCAGATCGCTGAATGTAATCTTGAGCCCCGTCGCGAACGGCATTATCGGCGATTTCGTCGTCGTCATCTTCACTGATCACCACGATGGGTAAACGTGTCTGGGCTTTGCGAATTTCCCGGAAAGGGGCCAGTACATCGTCGTGGGACATCTTCAAGTCGAGCAGCAGCACGTCGTACTCGGTTTCGAGTAGCATCGACATCGCTTCGTCGACCGTGCGCACGGTGGCAAGAATAAATTTAACCCGGCTGGAATCGGCCAGGAGATAGCGAATGATCTGCGAGTCCTGAGGATCTTCGCAGATCAGTAAAACGTAAATTTCCCGGTGACGTTCCAACATAAGAGTGTGTGCCAGAGATGAATTAAGGCTATTAATTGGGGAGAAGTCACATTATACACGATCAGAAATCGAAACAAAATCAGGAAAAGATTCTGTTTTTCTGCTTTCGATATTCTCGCGCGTCCCCTATTAATTTGAGAAATTTCCCAAAGAAACTGCTTTTTATTGAGTCGGTACCGATTTACTTCCCCCTCTAGGCCGACCGTACAAATGGAATACAATAAATACGATGAGAGCCTATCTTCTAAATTTATGGGATTCCTTCCGGGAAGGTTTCTGGTTTAAGCCAACGTTGATGGTGTTGTTCGCCATGTTTTTGGCGGAAGGAGCGAATTGGCTGGATGAGTCTCTGGCGGCTGAGCAAAAGGAAATCGACTGGCTGTCAACGACTGCGGAAGCCTCTCGCTCGACTTTAACAGCCGTCGCCAGTGCAACGATTGCTCTGGCGGGAGTGGTTTTTTCGATCACTATTCTCAGTCTTAGTATTGCTTCGACTCAGTTTGGATCACGGCTCATTCGTAGTGTTATGGGGCATACGATTGCCGATTGGGTGATTGGTCAATATATCGGCACCGCGTTGTTCTGCCTGTTGGTCCTCCGTACGATTCGAGATTCTGAATCAGCGACCGAGGCTTTTGTGCCTCATATAGGAACGGCCCTGGGCGTGGTTTTCGGGTTGATCAGCATGTGGATGTTGATCTGGTTTGTGCATCATGTCGCGACTTCCATCCAGGCGCCTAATCTCGTCAGTTCTGTTTCCGATGAGTTGGACGCAACGATAGAACGGCTTTTCCCAACCCGCATTGGAAAATCGAGTCAGCCGGAAGAAACTTCACGAACAGTGGAGGAAATTCTTTCCAGCGCAGAGGGTGAGTTGATTTCCATTCCAGCCAAGAGCGAAGGTTATATTGAAGGTATTGACGGTGAAAGCTTGCTCTCTCATTCGCAGGACTATAAGGGGGTTTTAAGCCTGGTCTGTAAACCCGGAAACTTTGTTACGGTTGGGGATACGCTAGCTGAATGCAGAACCTATTCCAAAGCGGATACCAGCACCAAGGAGAGACGTGACGATTTGATCAAGTCAATCCAGCAAGTGATCATTATTGGAGCTAGCCGAACACCACGTCAGGATGTTAGCTACGCTACCTTGCAGTTAGTGGAGATCGCCGTTCGGGCGCTTTCCCCCGGAATCAACGATCCCTTTACTGCGATGAGTTGTATTGATCGCTTAAGTGGTGCGTTGTGCCAGTTGGCAGAACGTGAGGCTCCTGAAATTATCCGTCGCGATCAATCAGGAACCCCTCGCCTTATTTTGAAGAACGTGGATGGTTTTCCCGAAGTCTTGAATGATGCCTTTAATATGATTCGTCAGAATGGATCGCGAAGTATTGCTGTTTCGATTCGCTTGTTGGAGTCACTTATTCGAATCGCTCCACATGTGACTCGTGATGGTGATCGACAGGCTATTGAACGGCAGGGCGAATCGCTCAAAACGGGTTTTGAGAACGCAGGGCATGTTCAGGCAGATCAGGCTATGTTCGACGAACAGTATGCTCAGCTAATGAAGCTACTCTCACAAAAATAGAATAAGCAGAATCATTCTTCGGGCTGATTACCTTTAGGTAAGAAAGATTGCCGTTTTCGTTCACGCTCTTTTTTACGGCATTCGCGGCAGCGGACAGCGAAAGCCTGAATTGGTCCTTTGACGATTTCGTAGTACCACTTCTGTTGTTCCGCAGTCCAGACTTCTTCCGAACCGCAATCTCGACATTTGAACTCACGGTCTTCATAGAACAGCGGGGCACTGTACGAGTTGTTGGGGGCTTGTTCATTATGGTCAGCGAGGATCGCTCCTGCGGGGATAGTGTATCCGCCCAGATGGAGAGGTTTGGTCAGTCGCTGGCAAAGTCGAGCTTCGGCTTCTCGGCGACGTTCTGCTTCTTTTCTCTCGTCGCGTTCCTGACGTCGTTCTCGCGGAGTTTTTTTGCGTTTCTTTTCAGGCATAGTTGATTTCCGGAAGTGACTGAAATTTAAGCAAATGAGCTGTATTGTAACCCGTTTTCCCTTCTGATGAGGACAGGACAGTGTCTTCCAAGGTTCACCACTGCTTGACTCAAATTATAGATGATATACGATGTAGGGATATCACAAATATTACCACGCGGATTCAGCTATATGACCAGATCGCTCTATTGCACAGCTCTTATCACGCCCTGGATGCTATGCCTGGGAATAATCGGTTTTCTTGGCGCTGAGGAGCCCGCTTCGTCGGAAGAACCGACTCAAGAATCAGTGGTTGATTATGAACGAGATATCGCTCCGATCTTTGCAGAGCATTGTCTCGATTGTCATGGTCCTGATTTGCAGGAAAGCGAGTTTCGCGTAGATCGACGTGCCTGGTTGTTGCGCGGAGGGAACTCGGGAGAACCTGCTCTGATTCCAGGTAAGCCAGAAGAAAGCCATTTATTACAACTGGTGCAAAGCACGAATGAAGACGAGCAGATGCCTCCCGGAGGACCTGCATTATCTAAAGAGCAAATCGCATTAATCTCTGCTTGGATCAAAACTGGGGCCGTGATTCCCGGATCGGATCAGGAAGAAGAAATCAAACTCACCACCGACCACTGGTCGTTCCAACCGATTGCAGATGTTCAACCTCCCCAGGGAATTCCAGATTGGGGAGTCAATGGAATCGATCAATTTATTGGAGCGAAACTTCTTGAGAAAGAACTCACTCCTTCACCTCCAGCGGAACGTCGCGAATTGATTCGGCGTTTGTATCTGGTGATACTTGGCTTACCTCCGACTCCAGAAGCAGTGGCCGCATTTGAACAGGATCAGCGACCCGATGCATACGCTCGATTAGTGGACCAAGTTTTAGAGAGTCCCCATTATGGCGAACGCTGGGCACAGCATTGGCTCGACCTTGTTCGCTTTGGGGAGACAACTGGTTTTGAAACGAATCGGGAACGCCCGAATGCATGGCGGTATCGAGATTATGTGATTCAGTCCCTCAATGAGGATAAGCCGTACGATGAATTCATCCGGGAACAGCTTGCAGGGGATTTGCTGGATTCGGATTTGGGAACTGGTTACCTCGTGGCTGGTCCACACGATTTGGTGAAGAGTCCCGATCTCAATTTGACATTAATGCAGCGTCAGGATGAATTAGCAGATTTGATCAATACGACTGGTACGGCGTTTCTGGGGCTGACGCTCGGATGCGCTCGGTGTCATAACCACAAGTTCGATCCGATTACCCAAACCGATTATTATTCCATTCAGGCGGTCTTTGCGGGAGTGCAGCATGGGGATCGTACCTTGGGGTATTCAAAAGGGTCTCCCGAAGAAATGCGGCTGGCGGAAATTACTGAAAAGTTAACCGAGATCGATCAGCAACTCGCGGCGAGTGGGTTACGGCAACCCGTTAATGCGAAAGAAAACATCGAAGAGTTCGAGACGATTCTTGCTTCCAGTTTGCGGTTTACGATTGAATCGACGATCGACGGAAATGAACCTTGTCTCGACGAATTGGAAATTTTTGCTGCTGAGAAAACGAATGCAGAGCCGCAACGGATTAAGTCCGATGCCGTTCAGTTTAATCTCACTGCCTCAGGCACAATCACCGGTTATCCCATTCATCAGCTAAAACATGTGTGCGATGGCCAAGTTGGAAATCAACATAGCTGGATATCAAACGAACGGGGCAAGGGGTGGGTACAGGTTGATTTTCCCGAACCCATCTCTCTCTCGCGGTTGGTTTGGGGGCGTGATCGGTTAGGGCATTATCGGGATCGGGTTCCGTCGAAATATAAGATCGAAGTTCTCTCTCCCAAACATTCTGATTGGAAAATCGTCACGACTTCTCTGACTCGGTTTCCCCATGAGGGAGCAGCGCCGGAAGTGGCGGCAGCGCAAGTTTCGACTTCGCAAGTTGATGTCGCTGCCTTACAGGCTTTGATGACGAAACATCAGCAATTGAAGCAGGAACAAAAAAAACTGCTTGAACGTCAACCGAAAGGATACTTGGGAACATTTTCGGAACCCGGTCCCACACATCGCCTGTATCGGGGAGATCCGATGGCGAAACGGGAAGAGGTTTCCCCCGACACGATTGAAGTCTTAGGAACGCTTGGTTTGGAAAAGACAGCCAGGGAATCGGAACGACGCCTTAAACTGGCGGAGTGGATTGCGAGTCCGGATAACCCTCTTACCGCCCGGGTGATCGTCAATCGGTTGTGGCAGTTTCATTTTGGAACCGGCATTGTGGATACACCCAGTGATTTCGGCGGAAATGGTACAGCGCCGACCCATCCGGAATTACTCGATTGGCTAGCGGATGAACTTCGTTCCAATAACTGGTCGCTGAAACATATCCACCGGTTAATTTTAATGTCGAACACCTTCCAGCAATCCAGTCACCCAC
>JAGQQC010000226.1 GCA_020426395.1 Planctomycetaceae bacterium | reverse complement strand
TGAAGTAGACATACCAGTGGTCCCGCGACCAGTGCGTGACCCCCGAGTTATGGCGGAAGAATGAAGCGGCGCAATTTCCTGCCGCTGCTTTGACACGGTCGTCGTAGGCAGCCAGAAACATTGTTCCATGTCCGCCTAAGGAATGTCCGAGAGCTCCGATATTTCCGACGTCGACTTCGTCCATTCCGCATAAGACATCAATTGCGATGGAATGTTCGTAAGTGAATTTTCCAACGGACGTCCATTCGGGATGTTTTTTATGGAATTGCGTGGTGTCGTAGGAACCCTCGGAAGGGATACGGTGGCCGGAAACAAAATGTTCCGGAGCAATCACGACGTAGCCCCGACGGCAAAGGTGATCCAGATACGCTTTGTCCGGGTTTTCTTCCAGTCCGGCTGCTCGACGGGCGCCTTGTGGATAAGTTCCATGAAGTGCCACAATGGCGGGTAATGGACCGGATCGCTGCAACGGGATTCCCAGATAGGCATGGGCTCTCTCATTTTCTTCAACCTGATAGCTGATCAACCGGCGCAGATACGTGTCGGCAATGATGACTTCTTCATGTACCTGCAGGTCAAGTTCCGGTTTCTCCGGTTTGTATTGATCCCGAAGCAGATCGAGATACCGCTGTTTCAGATCGGCTTTGTGTTCCAGCCATGACTTCTTGTCAGTGACCCCTTCCAGCAGGTCGTCCCAGGAAGACTGGATCACGGGGGGATCGCTGACGGGACGTTCTTGTGCGTTTAATTGGCTCGACTGAGGAGAGAAAAACAAAACGGCAAACAGCAGAGGGAAGAAAAATTGAGTTGAGCGTAAGATGGGCATGGGGAAGTCTCGACTGAAGAGGAAGCGGAACGAAGTGCGATCTCAATCAAGACTTTATTCTAACTCAGCAGAGGGCCTACCAGCTACTCAATTCGACTTTGAGGAGCAGAGTTTGGGCACCTCGTTTGAGTTCGACTTCAACGATATCTCCCGCTTCATAATTCTCCAGACTGCGAACTAATGCTTCGAAGTCGGAAATGTTATGTTCAGCAAGGCGAGTGATAACATCACCCGATTGGATGCCAGCCTGATCGGCAGACGAGCCATTGGCGACTTCACCCACGGGGGCACCCTCGAAATTATTATTGAAGAGGGGCATATGAGTGACTCCGAGCCGAACCGCGCCGCGGGTTTGGACGGTAACTTCAGGAATGGCAATCTGGATTTGTTGAATTTCTTCCCGAGTTAAGGGGGCTCCCTTAATCAAATAAATTGATTTGAGTGACTTGACTCGTTTCAGTTTCTGCAGAGCATCAGGTGCGTTTTTCCAATGTCGATCAATTTGAATCCCGAGCTTTTCCGTCGGGATATGACCATGCATGACCATCTCCCTGGTGATCACAACATAATTTTGTCCTCGACCTGAATTGCGCAGATAAAAGAACTGTCCTCCCAAATCGATCGTATCTAACATCGCTTTGAGTTCAATCCGGAGCCGTTCAGTCTGGACCGCTTTGCGAGCGCGTAATGCCAGAGAGGCGAATGGACTCTCAGCCAGTTCACTTAATGTCAAATCGATCTGATCGAAATGAAACGCGGCTTTCTCCAATCGTTGTTGTCGGGCGGGGTGCTCGGCAAAAGCGGGCTTGCGGTACGCTTGCTTCAGCAATAGTTCCGGGTGAAGTGTCGTGAACCATAACGTAGCCTGATGCTGAAGGTGTTGCTCCATTATTTGAATTGCCCGAACGGTGACTTCCAGATCACCCTGTAACGCAGCCGCTTTCAGGTGAGGGATGATTTCCGGAGGAGCGGTTGCCAGTTTCCGGGTTGCCTCTTCCCGGGTTTGGTAATCGGGGCTTCCCAGTGCCTGGATTAAGCGCTGCACTTCTTCGTCAGTGTAGGAATCTTGAGTCTGGGATGGTGGAGGCGCGAGCGATTCTTCTGCCTCAACCGTTCCCGTCCGTAGCGAAATCAGGACCAAGGGAAGAATCAGTACAGAAAGTATTCGATTCGGCTGAAATGAGAGTCGATCAATCATAAGCAGCGGAGACCATGGATTTGTCGTCAGAGCAGGGAATCTGCAGACGGAGTGGAGGCTGGAAACGTCAGGGGAAAGTCCGTTTTCGAGGTGGAGTGCTTACGCTATTATAGGGAAAAATCGGGTTTCGACCTAATCGAGTTCCCATTTTCTGCAATTTGTTAGTGAGATACCGATTTCGGGAACTATTTAACCCGTTTTGTCATCCAATCCAATGTGAAACAGAGAATTCCCAAAAGAAGATTTCTGTTTGTTCTAAGTTGTTGTCTATTATTAGTTTATGGTGTTTTCTTGCTGTTGATGGTTGATGCCGTCCTCCGGCGAGAAGTTCAGGACCTGCAGAACCGTATCCATACGTTATGATTCCCTGGACCCGGTTTCAGGTACTTGTTGTTTGTCACGGAGAAGTCGTTTCTCCAGATTGTTTATAAGTGTTATGTCAGCCGACGATTTGATTTCCGCCCTGTTTGATGGCGAATTAAATGACGAAGAGCGGGCCGCAGCGGTTAAGAGACTCCAGGCAGAGTCAGCCACTCGGCGCGAACGGGAAGAAATTGCGCAACTCTCTGCTGCGTTGAAAGGCTTACCTAAACAGACCGCTCCGGACGAATTGCGGTCCCGAATTCGTCAACGACTTGAACGAGAAAGCCTGCTCGGAAAACCGTCCGAAAAGGTGGTCGCCACGGTTCCAGCAAAACCCCGATCAACTCGCACAATGTTTATTGCCGCCGGTTTATTGACGACCGTTGCCGGACTTTTCCTGATGGTTTATCTCGTCGGATCAGGAGACGGAACATTTAATGAAGTGGCGTCCAATGTCGAAGTAGATTCCAACGAAAACGAATTTGCACTCAGGCATGCGGGAGAAGAACAAGCGGTCATTCTCGCTGATCTGGATAAAAAAGAAATGGCAGCCGAGGCGAGGGATATGGCTCGCTATTCGGTTACGAACAGCATCTCTGAGGGGAATCCTGCCCGGTTAAAAAAAGCCTTACCGAGCTCGACCGCGGATGGTCAGTTTTTTGAAAGAGCTGCCACAACAGAAGAAAATTCTGAGAAAACGTTTGGGCTGGTTCCTCTGGATGATTGGCCTGATTCAGAAACGATTGTTGGTTTGTCTCAACCAGGAGAATTCAGCAAAGATATTACGAAGGTCCCGCTGGGAACGGTCGTGGCGGCTCAACAGCAACAGGGTGACCAGGTTTCGGTGGTCTATGTCACCGTCGTTGACCGATTTGAATCGCTAAATGATTTTCAGGTCCTTTTACAACGACATGAAATTAACAGTGAGGTGGTGCAAGAGGATGCCGTGGATGAATCCAGCCTGGATCCAAATTCGGAAACTCTTGAAGAAGAAAAAATCACCTCCAACCAAAATGGTCTGCAAACCGATTTCTCCACAGCCACGTTGGGATTGTCCAAAGATTCTGAAGCCAGAGAGCAGGATCTGTTTGCCGTTTTTGTAACCGCTCCGCCGGAAAAAATGCAGGCGGCTTTGGAAGAAATGCAACAGGTGCAGTCACTTGCTAATGCAGATACCGCAACCGGTGTCTCTCTCAGTTGTACCCAGTTCGCACAGAATATGGACACGATTAATGTCAGTAACAACGGCTTCCCGGTGGACTTCGAAACATATGATTATGCTGATAATGATGCGGACTTCGGTGCGACATCAACTCAAACAGTGATCTCGATGAAACCCCGTTCCTATGGCGGAAACGGAGTTTTGGTCCGATCCAAATCAAGTAACTCCAATGTCATTGCCGAGTCTGACCAGGTAGCAGAAGCGCCAAGTAAGCCGCTTCCAGAACTTGCCGTGACACAAAACCGAAGACGAAAAACCCGTTTGGAAGAAAGCGGCCCAACTAGTCAGGAGCCTCAAAATCAACCTTCAGAAGAGAACGGCTTGAAAATGGCGATTCCTGATAAATCAAAGCCAGCGGTAGCGACCGATTTTGCCGTGGCCACCCCTCCCGATTTGGGATATCAGGTCGCACTCACTTTTCCTCGCTCACAACTGGGCAATTTGTGGTCTGGTGTCTCGAATTATCAGGATGGACAGGCTTTGGGGTTCGGGGATAATCAGTTTTTCTATCACCGTGGAAACCTTTATCAACAGCAGCAGGGTCAAACTTCAAAGTTGTTCGTGAAGCAAATGAACGAGCCACTTAATCGACAGAGTGAATCAGCGGACGGTCTCACAGATCGAATTGAGGAAACTCCAATTGCCAGAGGGGCTCAAGGCTCCCCTGAATCAGCTCCTGCTGAAACAGAAAAAGAAGCGGAGGCTCAGCCAGCGGCTGATAAGCCGACAGAATTAGGCTCTACATTAGCAGCGAAAGAAAGTTTACCCGCCCAGAAACCGAGTGAATTAAGACGCGACAAAGCATCAGAATCTTCGGCTGCCGGGGATCTGGAACAAAAGTACCAGAAAAAATCAGATCGCTTAGCGCGCCGGCAAGTCGCCCAGTACCTCTTTATCTTTGAGACACCTCGTCCCAAGCGAAAACCTGTTCCCGCAGAACGGCCAGGGAAAGAAGATTCTTCTTTCTTTATACTGCCTCCGCGCGAAGAAGAGATTCCTTCCTGAAGACTGCTTATCAATTTTACTGATAGGCAGAATCGTCCAGCAGCATTCGGCAGATCCACTGGGCATAGATGATATGTCCGAAATCATTCGGATGGTTCACCCCGTTGCCGGTTAGATCGTAGAACGTCTTACGCTTGAGGAGGGTCTCCCAGACTTCGGTTAAATCGACCAGCACGATTCCGGAGCCTGTCAATTCCCTCAGTGCTTCCCGATAAGAATAAAACTGATCCATCGGCATTCCCCAGTTCTCGTTACCGAGCATAGTCGAGACGAGAATGAATTCGGTTTCAGGTTGTGACTCGCGAAACGCATCGATCATCGCCTTGATATTCGTCTTGAAAGCGGCTGCGTCTTTTCGCCAGACATCATTCATTCCAAAGGCGATGATCACGAGGTCCAGTTTTTCCTCCGCCAGTTTTTCATCTTGCACCCGCTTCACTCCCTGGGAAGCCTGCCAACCTCCCACGGCGAAATTGCGAAAAGTGATTTCACTTCCGGAACCTGCGGCAACTGTCTGGGCGACGAGTTCTCCATAAGCGGGACAGCCCGGCTTTGCTTTGGTGAATGCGCTGGCGTTGTAGCCTTCGGAGATACTATCCCCTAAAAGAAAAATCTTTACTGGCTGCTTTTGCTTTAATAAACCGGTCGTACGAGGCAGGGCTGTTTCTGCATAGCTCGGTTCAGGCCCCTTCCATTGATTCGCTTGGGGCTTGTAGATCACTTCGACTTGCATCTGGTGGTAGCCATCCTTGTTGTCAAAGTAGACGCCACGCCCTTGATCTTTCGGTGCTCCCGGTTTGGCGATTTTCGGTGTGTCGGAAGTCATCAACGGGTACAGTTCTTCCTGCGTCAAAAATGAAATCCGGCTCCCCTCGGGTAAAACCAGTTTCTGTTGGGCATTGTCCCAGCGATAATCAGAACCTTCTTTGAATTGCACTTCCCGGGTAGCGCTTTCTACCGCCAGGATCTCTTCAGGAGGAAACAACAACTGGCCGCTCGCTGGTTCGTCACCCTCTTTCAGAAATAAGATCGGTTCCCGCAATTGTCCCGTCTTCCAGAGTGGATTAAGAGCAGCCTCTACAAAAGGTGAGGATGAGTTCTGCGAGGTGAATGTAATCGGCTCCCCGCCTTGAAGCAGGGGCATCAATGGTATGCACAGGAGAAGGGTAAGAACGGAGCGGATAAGAACGGAGCGGAAAAGCGGGGATGGGTGTTTCATGTACGTGGTGCTTTAGTTCGAGGACTCTGGATCAGGTTGCAAACTTTCTTTTGTAAACTGATCTAGGACCGAGCACAAGCCGCTAGGCTCGGTGAAGATTTTTTGTGCGACCCTGAAAAAAATCGTGAACCTGGCCAATTTCCTCTTGTCTCACCGGAGGATTTTGCCATTATGGTGATGTTAGTTTCGTGGTCGCACACGAAGGGACATTCATCGGAATGCCTCATTGAACTTATGGGTTGATCATCTCAGTCTTAAGTTTCGATGAAGCCTTCATACGAAGCCCGTAAGGGCGGTTCAACTCCGCAGGACACTGTTGGTCTTTGCGTCCTGTCATGGTTGAGCTATTCGGATAGAAAGGAGGTGGTCAAGTGAGTTCATCTAACAGTACAACAAACCAACGAGGTGGCGACGCCTAGACAACCGGCGGGTTGTCTCCGTGACAGCCACCACCGCTTCTTAAGTCTTGCTTGAGAAGCATAAATGTACGAGCAACCCGGACGGTAATCTTGCCTGTCCGGGTTGTTTTTTTATGCGCGGTATGGGCTGTCAATTGGGACTGCCAATCGAGTCTTATGATTTTGGAATCAGAAATCCCAGGTGATGAGCTGTGTGTGATTTATGTAATTCAATCAACCGCTCTTTTTCCATCATGCCGAAAGCCGGGGAAGGATGCAGCGGCCCATCGTGCTTAAGTAACTGATCTACGGCCGCTTTTAATTCGGCGACAGCCTCGGCATCGTTTCCTCCCGGGGTGGCCACAGTTCGTTGGTCGGTTGGAGAGTTGGTCGGCCAGTTACCTGAATCGATAATTTTTCCGATCCAGCGGGGGCCGATGGTATGCCTCATCATCCAGGCGATGAAATTCATTGGAAAACCCATCTTCGGGAAACCTTCGATTGGGTAGCTCATCCACAACGCCAAGTGATGGGAACACTGAGCGAGGTCCCAGTTCCCGGCCTTCTCGTATCCGTTCGTAAGCAGATTCTCGGCATCTGTAACAGCCTCCTGAAGTGATTCGAATTTCAACGGACGACGTTCGGTCTGGCTCATACAAGTCACTCCATTTTCTTGAGAAGGAGAGGGGTCGAGATCTGGCGATCAGAGAATGGATGTTACCGTTTTTTGCACTTCTCACTACAGGGGAGGTGGGGATCAGAATGTCGTTGATATACAAAATAAGTAGAATAGGGCCGATTAAGGGATTGTCTGAGGCAGGTCCGAACTCTTGTCTGCATCAATTCTTAAAAAAATCTTGGGGAACATTTCCCCGGACCGTTGACGTTTGCGATTGCCGGGAGTACTATTCCTCTCCGGCTAATTTTGGAAGCACCCGGTCTGGGCGCTCCAAGCTGTGAGTTGGTAACGACTTACGTCGGATTCTCTCGTTTATGCGTTGAAGCGATATTGCTGGTGGGGTCGGGGGGTCTTCCCTGATTCGGAACTTTTAATCCTGTTTGGGATGAGCGTGCCGAGTTTTCTCGGGATGGTTTCTTCCCAGGGGGTAGTT
>JAGQQC010000225.1 GCA_020426395.1 Planctomycetaceae bacterium | reverse complement strand
TCAGATCACCAGCACCGAAAGCCAAAACTACCTCAAGCATTGCGGATACCGCTACGCTTAAGTGTTACGCGCTCTAGAACCCGACGCAAAAGAAAACGGTTCTGCGTCAGAGACAGTCTCTGACGCAGAACCGTAGTAATTCATCTTCTCTTTTCTTTACTCATCCAAACAGGATGTACGCCTCAGTCCTGGTAATAGCGAGTTTGTTCCTGGTAGACGAGAGGTTCTTCGTCATCACGGCTTTTCAATTCCACGCTGACGTTCTGTTTTCCAGCCAGATTACCCACTACATGCACACGGAAAATCGCAGTTTCACCGGCAGGAAGTTGTGGTAGAGGGCGGAAGAAGATCGTATTATCTGCCTGTTTGTGAGCAGAAGGTCCCCGGGCCGCTTTGAAGGCGATTCCTTCGGGGAGATCACATTTCACTTCCACCTGCTGAGCCGCTTTGGAACCGACGTTTCGAACGCGGATTTCGTATGCTGTCTCGCGCCCCACTTCAACCGGGTCGTCCAGGTCCAGAATTTCGAGGACCAGTGACGGTGTTCCATCCACATCTGTCTCGACTGTCGCCTCCGTACGGGTGGCCTGATCCGAAACAGCGGCAAACCGCTGAATGCCAGCCCCAAGGGCAGTCGCTTCCAACTGAACCTGCACTTCGGTAGTTTGTCCCGGCTCAAGCCTACCAACAAACCATTGCACAACACGACTGTCCGCGTTGAATTTGCCTCCTTTATCGGCCTGAACAAAATCGAATCCTTCCGGAACTTTATGGAGCAACCGAACGTTGCTCGACTCGGCCGAACCGATGTTATTTACGGTTAATCGATATGTAGCTGTACGACCTACGAATCTCAATCGAGGACCTTCGGCTAGTAGAGCTAATTCAGGAGCGACCACATCGACGGAGGTCGTCGCCACTTCAGTCAATCCACTTTCCGCTACGGCAGAGACTTTCAGTTCCTGGGTGCCCCCCGCAATGCAGACAAGCGGCAAACGAATGCGTCGTTTTTCACCCGGGTTCAGTGAACCAACCGGCAAAGCCACGTTTTTCCCCTGAGCATGTTCCAGCCCCTCGGGAATTTCTGCATGGATGACCACATTCTGGGCAACGCCAGTTCCAGGGTTCATGATCGAGATCACTTGTGTCGCCGATTCCCCGATCATCACTTTTTGCGCCCCTTCGAGCGCCAGTTTCAACATCGGTTCTTCCACATGAAATGCCGCGGCAGTCATCGAACTAAATCGAATGTGCGCCTCGGCCATCAAGGGACCCCGTTGATGGGGAATGAACACGACTTTGAAGGAGAGTTGTTCGTCTGCTTTCAAATGGTCAACTTGCCAGGTTAACTGACCTTCGTTCAGAGAAACTTCTGGTGCGGAGGAGATCAGTTCTACATGAGACGGGAGAACGGTATCAATCAGAAAATCATGCACCGGAGTCGCGGAGATATTTCTTACCTGTAATTCACATTCCGTCGGTTGGCCTACGTTTAGGACACCCTTGTTAACCCAACGTGCGGCTACACTCGGTGTAACAGGCCCTTTGACTGTCAATTCCGACCAGGGTGCTGGCTCAAATCGACCGGCACTGAAATTGTTTGAGGCACCAGTGCTGGGCGCGTTATTGGTTTTCGTCGCTTGAGGTGTCAAAGAAAAGACCGGCATTTGTGAATCGGTCGATTCCACTTCTGGCTGAAAAGCGGGAGACTTTGTTTCCGATTCAATCGCAAAAGGATTGCCCGTCGATTCCGCTTGTTCTTCCTGTTCCGCTAATTCTTCGAGTTCTTCTTCTGGATTTTGTGGCTCCAGATTGAACGCAGGAAATTGTGGGAAACTTAGCTCTGTTTCGGTATTCGAATCCGTTTCAGAAGTCGTACCAGCTTCTACTTCCGCATTTTTGAAAAAGGGATTGTCGTCCTTAGAACTGATCTGTTGAATTTTTGAAAATCCACCTTGTCGATCTTCTTCCAGGCCAGCCTGCATAATCTTGGCTTCGAAATCGTCCGAGAACCCGGTTTCGAATTCATGAAACTGCCCTTCGCCAAGGTTTCGTTTGGCGGTTACGGACAGGCTCCGATTTTCCTTCTCGAAAAACCGGGGCTCATCATTCGGAATGCGTTCGAGTGTCTCGCGTTCAACCTCATCGAGATAGAATCGATTATCAAGATCACTCGGCACCAGATTTTCAGGCAATTCGTCCAGAACATTGTTCTGGGCGGAGAGCAATCCCCAACCACCTGCCATCAGTAATAAAGTCGTCAGGATTATTAAACCGGTACGCATTGCCCTCTCCCTTTGAACAGGTGCGTGCTTCTAAAACATGAATTTCGCTGAGGATGAAATGAGCCTGCTCAGCAAAATGGATGCACGCCCGCGCCGCTCGGACGCGGAGCATCTTTAATCTGTATCGGTGGTACCAGTCCTGAGGCATGATGCGGATTGGGGGAGGTTAGGGGTAATGCCAATCATCCCGGAGTCAAATTCAACCTGAACTACCTATACTTCCAGCCATCCACAGCGAAATTCCGACGCAACACAGATTAAAGACGCACCGGCACTCACTAATATCGAGCAGACAGATTCTGTTCTGTTGAGGATTCGATAGTGTCAAAATACCTCTATTTTTGATTTCAGAAGATTTACAGGAAGTCAGCGGGGGGAGCATGGAAACTTGAGGGGGACAGAAGTAAAGTGGAATCAGCACGCACTGCTTTTGATCACTCGTGATTGAAAGCCCAAATAAATTTGGTCGCTCTCCCAGATTGTGTTCTCTTGTCAGATCCCCCTTGAGAGAAGCTTCCTTCATTTGTTTGACAGCGTTCTCTGATTACAGGCCAGACCTGTCTAAAGCATTCCCGACGATTGTGTTCGCTGAATTTTTCCACGTCAGTGAGGCAACCGTTCCTCGGGATCACTTCTGGTAAGCCTCTTCAATTCTGAATAGGCAACCTCACTCAACCGCCAATCTGGATCACACGTTTCAAGGTCAGATAGAGCGCCACTATCGGCTACCCGAACTCTTTTCCAGATTTCAGCAGACGAGACCCCTGATCCGGGATACTACCGGTCTGTCCGCATCCGCCCGCCGGATGAATCAGAAATGTATGTGCTGGTTGTAACTGTTGTCGGCGCTCATTCTGAACTTTCTCGGCAGCATTTTCACTTCAATCTCCGGTCTCTTGAGGAGCTGTATCACAATGACACCTTCGGAATTCTTTGATTTCGCCAAGAAACATGGCGCTGAAATGGTCGACCTGAAATTCTGCGACCTGCTTGGAACATGGCAACACTGCTCATACCCGATCGAAACCTGGGATGAAGGAACTTTCGATGATGGCGTCGGTTTCGACGGCTCCTCGATTCGCGGCTGGCAAGCCATCGACAGCTCCGACATGCTCGCGGTTCCCGATGCCGCAACAGCTCGCCTCGATCCATTCTTTGCGAGCCCCACCATCAGTGTGATCGCCGACATTGTCGATCCGATTACCAAAGAGAAATATGCTAAAGACCCCCGAAACGTGGCTCAAAAGGGGATCGCTTACCTGAACCAAACCGGAATTGCGGACACCTGCTACATTGGGCCGGAACCGGAATTCTTTGTCTTCGACGATGTTCGTTTCCAGACCAATCAAGCCGGATCAATGTATCAGATCGACTCTGTTGAAGCGGCTTGGAACTCAGGCAAGACTGAAGAGCCTAACCTCGGCCACAAACCGAGCTATAAGGGAGGCTATTTCCCGGTTGCTCCGATTGATACCCTCGCCGATCTGCGGGCCGAAATGGTCAAAGAAATGCAAAAAGTGGGAATCGTCGTTGAAGCTCACCACCATGAGGTCGCGACTGCGGGTCAATGTGAAATCGACATGAAATTCGAAGATCTGCTCACCATGGCCGATCAGTTCATGTGGTTCAAGTACATCATCAAAAACGTTGCGAAACGAAATGGCCGCACCGTGACCTTTATGCCCAAGCCGGTCTTTGAAGATAACGGTTCTGGTATGCATACTCACATCTCCTTCTGGAAAGGGGGCGACCCTCTTTTCGCTGGTGATGGTTACGCTGGTCTGTCTGAACTTGGTTTGCATGCGATCGGCGGCCTGTTGAAGCATGGCCGTGCCTGTCTCGCTTTTGCTGCCCCAACAGCGAACTCTTATCACCGCCTGGTCCCCGGATTCGAAGCTCCGGTTACCCTGGCGATGTCGCAGCGAAACCGCTCGGCTGCCGTGCGTATTCCGATGTATTCTCCCAGCCCGAAAGCGAAACGGGCCGAGTTCCGTTGTCCGGACCCCAGCGCCAACGGTTACCTGACCTTCACCGCCCTGATGATGGCGATGATTGATGGTATCCAGAACAAAATCGACCCGGGCGATCCGCTTGATCGGGACATCTATGATATGTCTCCAGAAGAACTTGCCGCGACCAACGTAACTCCCTCGACGTTGGGTGAAGCAATGACCGCTCTGGAGAATGATCATGACTTCCTGACCAAAGGAGATGTCTTCTCCCAGGATCTGATCGACACCTGGATCGACTGGAAACGGGACAATGAAATCGACGCCCTGCGCCTGCGTCCCCATCCCTATGAATTCGATATGTACTACAACTGCTAGTCAAATCAGCAGTATTTGATATCTCCCAACGGCCCTCAAAGGTGAGGGCCGTTTTTTTGTCTCCTTACTGAGGAGACAACGAATGACTTCCCGTTCCCCATTCGCTACAATTCCGAAAGAGTCGTTCCTACGGGCCCTCAAACCTTTCATTCTGGAGCCGATCCACCCTATGTCGCAAACGTCCTATAAAGATGCCGGTGTCGATCTCGAATTGTATCAGCAGGCGATGAATCGATTGCCCGCCCTGATGCAGCGAACCCGTTCCAGCCGGGTCATGGAGTTGACCGGTGGCTTTGCTGGTCTCTTCCGATTGCAGGATGGAGAGCATCAGTACCAGGATCCGGTCCTTGTCTCGGGAACCGACGGTGTGGGAACCAAGATCAAAGTCGCCATTCAAGCTGGACGGTTTAATACGATCGGAATCGACCTTGTCGCGATGTGCGTCAACGATTGCCTCTGCCTGGGAGCGGAACCTCTCTTCTTTCTGGATTATCTCGCCCTCGGCAAAGATAACCCGGACTTGATTGCTCAACTCGTAGAGGGAATTACGGAAGGTTGCCTGCAATCACAATCCTCACTCCTCGGTGGAGAAACGGCCATCATGCCCGACCTGTACTCGGAAGGGGATTTCGACATGGCCGGTTTCAGCGTTGGTGTCGTTGAACGATCCCGAATCCTCGATGGCTCCCATATTAAGCCCGGCGATTATGTGATTGGACTCCAATCGAGTGGCTTTCATTCCAACGGTTACAGCCTGCTCCGCAAAGTGGTCTTTGAAAAATGTGGCTTCAAAGTGACTGACCACATTGAAGAACTGGGAGCAACCGTAGGTGACATCTTGCTACAACCTACGCAGATTTACTCCCAATCCGTTCAGGCGGTACTTCAATCCGAGGCAGGATCAGCAGTCCACGGAATGGCCCATATCACGGGGGGAGGCCTGGCGGAAAACATCGAACGCATTCTTCCCGATAAGATATCCGTTCGCATCAACCGGGAAGACTGGACCCCTTCGGCACCCTATAAATGGTTAAATTCACTGAATCAAATTGCCCCGGCTGAAATGGAACGCGTTTTCAACATGGGGATTGGTTTCTGCCTGATCGTCGCTGCTGATCAACACGAACAAATTATAGACATCCTCCAGAGGCAGAATATCGAGGCTGGAACAATTGGGTTGGTGGACGAGAGTGAAGAAAAATGTGTTGAACTTATCGGTGAGTTTTCCGATTGGTCTTAGAAACCATCCTGAAACCCGGTTGTGCCAATCCTTGAACTGGTAAAATAAAGGGAAACGTGCCCTGTCAGAGGGTTTTAGGATCACCAATTAGTATCACAGGCAGCTTATGTCGTCGCATCCCAGTTATCTACGTGTCTTCGGTGTGTTTCTGCGAAACGCCCTGATTCGGGATATGACCTTCCGTAGCAACTTCCTGGTGGAAATCATTACACGAGCGTTCTGGTTCACCGCCCAGATCGTCCTGTTTGAATTGATTTACCAATCCGTCAATCAAATCAATGACTGGACCCGCTACGAGTACTTCGCCTTTATGGCCACAGGGATGCTGATCAACGCGATCGTTGAAACCTTGTTCATGCCCAATTGTGCGAACTTCAGCGAGTTGATACGCAAGGGAGATCTCGATTTTGTCCTGCTCAAACCGATTGACACCCAGTTTCTTATTTCCTTTGAGAAAGTGAATCTGGCGATGCTCAATCAAATCGTGCTCGCCCTCGGTCTGCTTACATATTCTCTCTGGAAAGTAGGAACTACCGTCACGATTACAAACGTGCTGATGTATTCGCTACTGATCGTTGTTGCCGTTACTTTTTTTTACAGCATGATGCTTATCCTATCGAGCACAAGCATTTGGTTTGGGCGCAACCAGGGACTGTATGACTTCTGGTTTTATGTCACCGCCTTTGCCCGTTATCCACGCAGTATCTATTCCGGTAGTATTCTGGGGGAGATGCTGCAAATCGTGTTCAGTTATGTCATTCCTATCTTATTGGTCGTGACTGTTCCTGCCCGAACGTTATTGGATAAATCACTCGATCCCTCCTGGCTGCATTTTGTAGCGATCCTGGCCTCACTTGTCGGTTTGTATTTCTCTCGAAAAGTTTTCACCTGGTCTCTGCGCAGTTATCGAAGCGCCAGTAGCTGATTACTGAAACATATTTCCCACGGATTCTCTCCCATGGACGCGACGACAGAGATTCCCACAACTCGCATCAACACGCTCTTTCCGTTCCTGGTCATTCTGACTTTGGCAATCCCGGGAATTTTGATTTTCTGGTCGGACTACAACTCGCCTAAATCGACAGAAAACCGCTCCCTTGCCCCTCGTCCTGCTTTACCTGACAACTGGAAAGACTACAAAACATTTCCGACCCGTTTTCAGCAGTACGTGGACGACCATTTCGGATTCCGAAATACGTTTCTCAGCCTTCATAATCGCCTGCAATATCAAGTCTGGGGAACCCCTGTTCTTCAACCCGGTGAGTCAGCAAACCCGCTGATCAATCAGGCAGCCGCTGCGAGAATCTCCAACGAGGTCCTCATCGGCCGCGATGGCTGGTTATTTTTCAAAGGGGACCGATTGCTGGATGATGCACGTGGGTTACGTCCATTCTCTAAACGCGATTTGGTTGAATGGTCAAATGCGTTCAAAAGAAACCAGGAGCAACTTGCGTCATTGGGAATAGGGTACATAGTCGTCTTCACCCCCAATA
>JAGQQC010000224.1 GCA_020426395.1 Planctomycetaceae bacterium | reverse complement strand
GGATGAAGAGATTTTCCAGTTAAAACTCATTCATAACTGATCTTCCCATAAAAGTTTCGTTTTTTATTGAGGTGGTTTACTCGTATGACCTTCGTGCCTTTGTGTCTTCGTGTTTCAATCAAAATCGACTTTACTGTTTTGACCATTGATCGCTCTAACTAAGCAATAATGTCATTGACGACATGCCCATGCACGTCGGTCAGACGGAAATCGCGGCCAGCGTAACGATAGGTAAGGCGTTCGTGATCGAGCCCCAGTAGATGCAACATGGTTGCATGGAGATCATGAACGTGGATTTTGTTCTCTGAGGCAGCGAATCCTGTTTCATCAGTCGCACCGTGAACGTGCCCTCCTTTAACTCCTCCCCCTGCGAGCCAGACCGAAAAACCATAATGATTATGATCACGCCCATTCATTTGGGGAAGTTCGGCAACTGGTGTCCGGCCAAATTCGCCTCCCCAAAGAACGAGCGTTGAATCGAGCATGCCGCGTTGTTTTAAGTCGGTTAGAAATGCCGCGATGGGTTGATCCCACATGCCGCACAAGCGTTTGAGAGCCGGTTCAATTCCGCTGTGGTTATCCCATTCCTGACCACCACTATGCCAGGCTTGTATGAATCGAACTCCCCGCTCCAGTAACCGGCGGGTGATCATCAACTGTCGTGCCTGCAAGCCGTCGCCGTACATGTCATGAATATGCTTCGGTTCTTTACTCAAGTCGAAGACATCGGATGCTTCAAACTGCATCCGGTAAGCAAGCTCGTACGATTCAATCCGGGCTTCCAGATTCGGATCGTGGCCGCGAGAACCAAGGTGCCGGGAATTCATCCGTTGCAGCAAATCAAGCTGATTCCGTTGTCGCTCCGGTTCCTGCGGATTTTTGATGTTTTCAATCAGTGATGAGACCTGTGTCTGTTTCGTATCAATATGCGTCCCTTGATACGCCCCCGGCAAAAATGCCGACCGCCAATTTTTCGGACCGACGACGGGATAGCCATTTGGACAGAGAACGACAAACCCGGGCAAATTTTGATTGAGTGAACCAAGACCATAATTGACCCACGAACCAAAGCTGGGACGAGGCAGCGTATTGTCCCCACAGTTCATCAGCATCAAGGAGGGTTCATGGTTGGGAATATCCGCGTGCATCGAGCGGATAACGCACATATCGTCAATGTGCTCCGCCGTTTTCGAGAAGAGTTCACTCACCTCGATTCCAGATTGACCATATTTACTAAATTTGAAAGGGGAACCCAGCGCGCCTGCTGTTTTACGTTCTGTTGGTAAAGCAGGATTCGGGAGTGGTTTTCCATGAAAGCGAGTTAACAACGGCTTTGGATCAAACGTATCCACATGTGACGGCCCTCCATTCATAAAGAGATGGACGACCTGCTTCGCCTTCGCTTCATGATGCGGTTTCTGTTGCGACGAAGCTAATGCCGTCCGCGCAGAATCAGCAACCGTCTCTGCCCGAGCAAGATCCGCCAGCGCCAACATACCCATCCCCATTCCACAACGGGTCAGCATTTCACGCCGGTTCCAAAGGTTAGTCAATTCTGTTTGATGATCCATTGATTGCACCAATTGTTTCTTATACTTGACCTAATCCACGAACTGAAATTCATTTGACAATAACAACACTTGCGCCAAGCTTTGCCAGGGGGATATTCGTATCGGTCCATTCGGATTATGAAAATCGTCGGTATAGTTCCACGATTCTGTCTTTTGCTGCGGAGCAGGCTGTGCTCCTTCCACCGCGGCCAGTTGTGGTGAAATTTGACTGATGGTTGGAGACCACTCAAACATATCGCTGTTGAGCACTTTATTGATATCAACAATGAAATCGAGGCTCTCCCCTCCCTTGAGGGTAACTGTTTCGACCTCGGTAGCCACTTCTTTCTGATGAATCATCCAGGGACCAGCGATCCGTTTTCCTCCGGCATGAATCTGACCCCGCACACCATCTCCGGGACTGGCCGTTTGTTTGAACAAACCTGTGATGGAAACGGTCAGTTCCTTAGGGGCGGTCCAGCGAATCACAGCGACATGTTGCAGGTTATTCCCGGGATGACCTCCCGTCGCATTGAGATAAACCCAGCCTAGTGACGCATCGGGTAACTGTGGGCCTCCCTGCAATTGATCTCCCGTCCAATGCGGTAAGGGCTTAAAGGAGGTTAATGTTTCCGAGGCCTCATCATACGCTCCATAACCATATTGCCAGGGAGACTGTACGATCTCGATTGGCTCACTGTTGGCATCCTGTTCCGAGTGTAAATAGGCGAGCATTTCCTCTGTTTCTTCTTCCGTAGGTTCCCTATGCAAAATGTCATTGAAAAGTTTCTGCACTCCCGCCTGAGGAGATTCGGCCTGTTCGGCGACTTTCGATAATTTGGCAGCACTCTTTAGAACTAATGGATGATTCATCAGAAAGAGAGCCTGCCCCGGAACCGTCGTTTTGTTACGCGAACCACTACTGACATCAGGAGGAGGAAAATCGAACATCCGCATCACGGCGGGAAGATCCTGCCGGTTGATGTGGGTGTACATTGTCCGACGATGGTTCGTTTCATTCATAATCCCACGTACCGACTTCCCTCCCACTTGCAGATCGAGATCTCCTGAAACGACCAGCAATGCGTCCCGCATTGTTTCAAGATCCATGCGGCGACGGTTCATTCTCCAAAGCAATTTATTCTCGGGATCTAACATTTCGGCGGCCGGGTCTCCTGAAGAAGCCTGCTGCCAGGTTGCCGAAGAGAGAATATAGCGATGCAATTCCTTGATCGATCCTCCCTGTTTGATGAACCAGCTCGTGAGATGATCCAACAATTCCGGATGTGTTGGGGGTGTACTCTGGATTCCAAAATCACTCGAAGTCCGTACTAAACCTTCTCCGAAATGATGTTCCCATACCCGATTCACAATGACTCGATAAGTAAGTGGATTCTTCTCTGAAACTATCGCTTCAGCCAATTCCAGACGACCACTTCCCTTCGTGAAGGGTTCATCGGAAACATCATCAAAATATTGAAGGTATTGCCGAGTAACTGTTTCCGCGGGTCGCGCGGGATTCCCTCGTTTGAAGACACGGGGTTCGATGAAGGTTTCGGCATCATTCACGACTAACATCTGTGCCAGTTCCGCCGGCGCTTTCGCACGGGCGGCATCAATCGCTGCATTTAGTTCATTGACCTTCGCCTGCGATTTGCGATCCGGGAATAGACGCAATAATTTGAAGCCATGATAAGGCATCTGGAGCGGCGTCGCGGAACCAACCATGCTTTGCCGAATGACATTTTCTTCCGCAGACGGTGATTCCCGCTGTTCGATTTCATTCAGAAGCTCAATATAGACATCCACCACAACATTGAAATCCGTTATCGAACTTGCTTGCAGGCGTTCCACGACAAGCGGGTTAACTGAGGTGGGATTCTCTTTTTGCTGTTCGCTTAATTCACTAAGAATTGAAGTCGCCTGATCCTGAAAATTCTCCGCAGGCAATTTCGCTAATCGATTCCAGGGGACAAACACTGGATCGTTGTCTGTCTCGGTATCTTCCAGGTATTGTTGCCACATCAATAAAAGCTGCGGGCTGAGGTCATCCCCATCGACGATCACATCAAAATTCGTCGTGTCAGGGCCACTTCTTTGGGACTGCGCAACCTGGAGATACTCACGTATTCGCTCCCGGCCCGTTTGCAAGACTTTCTGATACTGGGCACGATAATGCTCATCAAGCGTGTTTGCAGCCTGTTCGATCTCCGCAGCCTGGGCTTTCAGCTTCTCAGGGATATCCTCTCCCGCCCGAAACGGAAGATGAAGCGGTTCAACCGAGTTACGAAAGATTCCATAGAAGGAATAATAATCCTCCATCGAAATGGGATCGTATTTATGATCGTGGCAGCGAGCACAACCGACGGTCAGACCGAGGAAACCCCGCGAGACGACATCAATCCGGTCGGCCATGATATCGTGGATATCGTTTTTGAAGTGCGGCCCCAGTGTGATAAATCCGAGCGCCGCCTGATTCGCTGGGGAAATACCTTCCAATTGATCAGCAGCCAGTTGTTCTTTCACAAATTGGGCATACGGTTTGTCCTCGTTGAAACTTTGGATGACATAATCGCGATAGGTAAATGCATTATGAAACTCGGGCTTCTCGAAAAAGACATACCCCTTTGTATCTGCATACCGGGCCAAATCGAGCCAATGTCGAGCCCAACGTTCTCCGTAATGAGGTGAGGCTAACAGCTCTTCCCGAAAACGGGTCAATAAATCTGAGCGAGATTCACCAGACTCTTCTGCTGCACGAAAACGATTGACTTCCTCCATCGTCAGTGGCAGCCCGGTGAGGTCCCATTTCATACGTCGAAGTAAGGTCACCAGGTTTGCGGAAGGAGCGGGGACCAGTTCTTTTTCTTCCAGTTTCGCTAATACGAAGCGGTCAATATCGTTCTGGACTCGCCCTTCGTTTTTCACGACAGGTACGGCAGGGTCTGTCACCGGTTGAAAGGACCAATGCGATTTGAAATCGGGTCCTGTTGGAGTATTTTCCTTGTCCGCTGGCGGCCAGTATGCCCCCGCGTTGATCCACTCGGTGAGTAACTTCACTTCATCTTGAGGTAACTCTTCCTCGGGCGGCATTTCAAACGATTCCCGGCGGACGGCTTCAATGAGTAAGCTTTCTTCTGGTTTGAACAGAACCACTGCGGGACCACTTTCGCCCCCCTTGAGTAGCGCAGTCTGCGAATCGAGCCGTAACTCGGCATGTTGCTTTTTCGGACCGTGACATTCGACACAGCGATTAAAAAGGATCGGACGAATATGGGTCTCGAAAAATTCAATCTGCTCTGCAGAAGGTTCCGGCGCACGCGCACCTGGTTCATCGGCAATACAAACCGCGGTGAACAGCGCCAGTAGTAACAAACAGAAAATCAGTGGTAATCGATAGAGGATGCGCATGATGTTTTCTCCCGTCTGAGCAAGCTCAGCGGATGTGGTCCTCCAACAATTTAATGGCTAGTTTTTCGTCGCCCGATTTGAACGCCTCCACAAGCGGTGTGTGCTCACGGTAGATATCCATCGGATCATCATACCGCATGTGTGATTCACGAAAATGCCGACGAACCCGGGCCACAATCACGGACCAGATCGCAAGGAGATCAGGAGATTTCGAACGTTCGACAAGAAAACGATGAAAGGCGATATCCTGCTCCGAAGCGGTCGCAAAATCCCGTTCTTTGCACGCTTTTTTCATCACTTCGAGAATTGTTTCCCAACGTTCGAAGTCAGCCGCAGTCAATTCCTCAAAAAACAATCGGACAGCGTAACCTTCAATCGTGCGACGAAGTGGAATGATTAATTCCTGAATTTCATTCGGAGCCGATGCGGCTACCTGGGCTCCCCGGTTCCGGTCCGTCTGCACGATTCCTTCCCAGGAAAGTTGCCGGAGGGCATCCCGAATGGGACCGCGACTGACGGCAAACCGCTCCGCGAGATCGACCTCGCGCAACCGTTCCCCCTCGGCGATTCGCCCCGAGAAGATATCTTCCCGCAACCGCTCAACGATCTGTTCGCCCAATCCACGTACGAGTTGTGGTTCCATATTCGATCACTTTTTCGCTTTGTAAAGTACGGGGGACTAGAGGCTCAAATCTTCACCACCTGTAGATTGTTAACAATCTACAGGTGCAAACTCAAGGAAAAACCCACTGTTTCTGGCTGATCAGAAATTTTTCCAGCAACCCAAAGCGTGTACAAGCGGACAAAACGGAGTACGATGAGAACTCACCTCTCCCCCGTTGATCGGCCTGACTCATGACCAATCCCAACCTCATGTCGGAATTCAAAAACGACTTCCGTTACGACGCGATAAAAGCGAGCGTCAAACGCATGGAACGGGAAGGCATCACGGATCCGTGGGATGCGGAGTTCTCGTATTGTTTGCCAACGGGGAATTCCATTAGCACGATGAAGCGGTTGCATCATTTTAGTACCGGGTTTTCGATTATAGCCCTGACGCTGTTAGTGTTACCTGGTATCTGCCTGCTCCTTCAAGAAAAATTCGGTTTGAACATCAACATCCCACTCAGTGTGTTCTTTTCTGTTTTTGCGATTGGAATGGTGATGAAGGTTCTTTTTCTTATCTTCATCAACAGAATAGCTATCCCTTTTTATGGTGGTCGACACCGTGCCTGTCGAAACCATCCCGATCTTCAATGCTTACCGCACATCAATATTGAGAATGCCGCGACATACTCCCAGCGCAAGTTCACTATTGAACATAACCCGTACTTTGATACGGAGGACTACGCTTACCTTGCGTTAGATCAAAATCGCGCTAGGTTGATCATCGAAGGGATACTATGTCGCTATCTTGTTCGTGCAGAAGATGTCACCGATCTCCGGAAGGTGTCTGTTCGAACTTCTGCTGCAACTCAGATTTCGTTTCGTGTCACGGATGACCAGGAACTTGAGCTAGTCCTGGCCGAGAGGGTGGGTGATCGTAGCTCACTAATAAATCCTTATTGGAGACAAACTGACCGTTTGTATGACATGATTTTAAGTACATTCGAATCCAGAAAGAACCAAAACGAATCCATCCTGCAAAAAGATCTCCGACAGAAGCTTTCGAAGAAATAAATGATCGAAGGAAACTTCCCATGCCCTACGACGAACAACTCGCCGACCGCATCCGTGGTGTATTGAAAGGAAAACGGAATATCACCGAAAAGAAAATGTTCGGTGGGATCTGTTTTTTTCTGAAAGGGAATATCCTCTGTGGTATTCACAAGAAAAACCTGATTCTTCGTCTCGGCCCCGATGAAGCCGAAATCGCCCTGCTCCGCCCACACTTTGGCCCCTTTGACATCACCGGTCGGCCGATGAAAGGCTGGGTGATGGCCAAACCCGCCGGATTCAAATCAGACGAGAAATTGAAAGCAGAAATCGAGTTGGCTATGCAATTCGTAAAAGGACTGCCGGCGAAGGATTAATCCCGACTCACCGCGGTTCCTTCTTGATCTGACTTTCCGGTCCCGTTCTAATGAGAACTGGCCTCTGCTTCCCGACAAATTCGATTCCGAGATATATTCATGCGCTACAATCTGCTTCGATTCGCTCTGCTCTCGCTGTTCCTGACATTATTGACTCCGGAGCGGATTAATTTCGTCTCCGGGGCGGAACGAGACGAAGCTGTCAAACGTCCCAATATTCTCTGGATCAGTTGTGAGGATATCAGTCCGCACCTGGGATGTTACGGCGATCCGCATGCGATAACACCGAATCTGGATCAACTCGCCACCGAAGGAACTCGATATACACACGCCTTCACCACGGCGGGTGTGTGCGCTCCTTGCCGGAGCGGAATCATCACGGGCGTCTATCAGTCCTCCTTAGGCACT